>JAZNJP010000159.1:0-16485 GCA_045578125.1 Candidatus Gastranaerophilales bacterium
ACCTCAACAAAAGATATTTTATTCAAAGTTGCAGATACAATTTATTCTTTCGGCAAAGTTCACTATCAAAAAGGCACTATGCAAGACAAATTAAACCTTGCAACTTCCATTGCTAAAAAGCTTAGTCTTCCAAAATCTGAAGTTGATAAACTAAAAGTTGCAATTTTGTTATATGACATTGGCACAATGGCGCTACCACAAGAACTTTTAAACAAAAAAGGCGAGTTGACAGAAGAGGAAAGAAATCTAATTACAACTCACCCTGTAATTGCTGCACAAGAAATTTTGAAACCGATTTCAACTATTTCAGATATTATTCCAATTATCGAACAACACCACGAAAACTGGGACGGAACAGGTTATCCGTTCAATTTAAAAGGTGAAGATATTCCTGTAACTTCTCAAATCATTTTAATTGTGGATAGCTTCTACGCAATGCTCTCTGAAAGACCATATAGAAAGGCACTAAGCCCAAGCGAAGCAATTGAAGAAATCAAAAAATCAGAAGGCACAAAATATGGCACAGAACTTACTTCTGCATTTATTGACACTGTTCGAGAAGAAGGTCTTTACGATTTATATTAAATAAATTCTGAAAGAATATCGTTTGAAAGCAAAAAACCCCTTGTTGTGAGTTTGTAGCCTTTTTGTGTCTTTTCAATATGCCCTGTTTTTAAATATTTCTCCAAAGGTTGCGCATATTTTTTATCAAAATCTATACCGAATTCTGAGTTTATTTTATTTTTATCAACCCCTGAAACCAAGCGGAATGCAAGCATTATGGCTTCATCTAGCCTAATTTCTCTTTCTTCTTCTTGATTTTCAAATTTCTCATACTCTGCCTCAAGTTCAAAATTGCAATACGCATTAAGATTTTGTTGATTTTGATATCTGCCAAATTCCGAAAACCCACTTGCGCCAAGCCCAAAGGCATAGTATTTCCCAAGATTCCAATAATTTAAATTGTGTTTTCCCTGAAATTCTTCAGAAATTGCAAAGTTAGATATTTCATATTGCTTAAAATTAGTTAATTTTTTAATTGCAAGTTCATACATATCTGCCTGAACATCAAGTGTTGGCAAATTCTCTGGCATATTTTTATAAAACTTTGAACCAGAATCAATTTTAAGCCCATATAATGAAATGTGCTGAACAGGTAAAGTATTTGCAATGCCTAAAGTTTTAGCCCAAATATCTATAGTTTGACTCGGAAGCCCATACATTAAATCGATTGAAATATTATCAAAACCTGCGCTTTGTGCCATTTTGATTGTTTCTAAAGCGCAAGCGGAATTGTGCAATCTTTCAATTTTCGCCAATACTTTATCATCAAAAGACTGAACTCCAATACTCAACCTATTCACACCTAAAGCCCTTAATGCTTTTAAATAGGCTAAATCAACAGTTTTTGGGTTCACTTCAAATGTAATTTCAGGCTCCGATTCAAACTCAAAATTTTTAAGAATTGTTGCAACTTGAGAAATAGTTAAAACAGAAGGCGTTCCACCGCCAAAATAAAGGGTTTTGAGTTTTTCACCTTTATATTTCTTTTTTATCTCCATATTAAGAACATATAAATATTTTTCGGGCACCAAATTTTGCTCAAAAGACAAAAACGAGCAATAGGCGCACTTTTTAAGGCAATAAGGGATATGAATGTAGGCTGAATTTATGTAATTTTTTTCTTTACTTTTTTTCATTATTAGTATTATAATTCATTTCGTAAATAGCGTATAGGTATAGAATTATGAAAACATTAATGGAACAAGAAATCAACGAAGTAGGGCAAGTTCTCGGCAACTTAATTTCAAAATATGTTGTAAATTATTGCATCACGGTTAACTTCCCTTCAAAATTTTCAAGAATTAAATTTGTCGCAAGCGGTTCTTCGCACAACTGCGCAGGTATTGCTGAAAAATTCTTCAGAGATATTGCCGAGTGTGACGCAAGTTGCGAATTTTCAAGCGAATTTTTATCAAACAGAAACCCAAGAATCGATAAAGACACCCTTTATTTCTTTATCTCGCAATCTGGTGAAACATTTGACACATCAACTGCCCTTGAAAATGTTAAAAAAGCTGGCGGTATGACATTTGCTCTCACAAACACTGAAGTGTGCAAAATGAATAGCTTGGCGGATGCTTATTTAAATGTTGAAGCAGGAAAAGAAGCATCAATTGCCGCAACAAAATCATTCACAGCATGCGTGTTTGGCGCTTGGTTATGCGCACTTAAACTTGCTCAATCAAAATCAATTGATATATCAAGCCACATTGAAGGTATTGAAAAATTGCCTAGCGCAATTGAAGACATTATTGCAAACCCAAAACAATTCGAAGTTGTGGCAGGTTTTCTTGCGAAACAAAAATCTCTTCCAATTGTTGGCTATGACTACTACTATGCAGCAGCAAGGGAATGCGCACTTAAAACAAAAGAAACAACATTTATTGATGCAAACGCTTATGCGTTAGGTGAATTTATGCATGGCCACATGGCACTTCTCACACAAAAAAATGCGATTATTGAAATCTTCACAGATGATATCAACCCATTTGAAAAGAAAAGTCTTGATAAAATTAAAACAAAATACAATCCAAAAACAATCGTTATCACAGACTATAAAGGTTATCTAGAAAAAGATTACGAACTCACATTCCCTAAATTCAAAACTATGATATTCAAAGTTTTGGCACTCATTACAATTTTCCAAATGTTGGCATTAAAAACAGCAATCAAATTAAAAAGAAATGTTGACACTCCAGAAGGCTTAGATAAAGTTGTAATGTAAAACAATAATTAAAAAACCCGCCTAATTAGCGGGTTTTTTAATATCTTAATCAATCGAGAAAATATCTTTAATATCGTCGTATGTAAGGGATTTGATAATATTTCTATCAATCGAGATAACACTATCCACAAGTGAACGTTTTTTAGATTTAAGTTTTTGAATTTTTTCCTCAACCGTTCCTTTTGTAATAAGCCTATATACGTTAACTTTTTTCGTTTGTCCAATACGATAAGCACGGTCTGTTGCTTGGTCTTCAACAGCTGGGTTCCACCATGGGTCATAGTGAATAACATAATCAGCGCCTGTAAGGTTAAGGCCAGTACCACCAGCTTTTAGGGAAATTAAGAAAATTGGAATTGTTGGGTCGCTATTAAAGTTTTCAACAACCTTTTGTCTATCTTTAGTTTTACCCGAAAGATACTCATACTTAATTCCTTTTGTTACAAGCCAATCTTTAATAATATCGAGCATACTTACAAATTGGCTAAATAATAAAATTCTATGTCCTTCAGCGATTGTTTGTTCTAGAAGCTCTTGCAACAATTCAAATTTGCCCGAATCTGATATTCCAAGTTTACCCTCTTTGTCGTATAACCTTGGGTGGCAACAGATTTGACGTAGCCTTAACAACGCAGAGAATATAGACATTCTTGATTTTTCAAGACCAACTGTTTCAATAGATTTAAATAATTCTTCTTTAGTTGAATCAAACACTTGTAAGTATAAATCTTTTTGATCAGGTGTAAGTTCGCAATATGCAACTGATTCAATTTTGTCTGGAAGGTCTTTTGCAACGTCTCGCTTCATACGGCGCAAAATGAACGGATAAATCTGCGTTTTTAAGCGTTTTTGAACAGTTTGATCTTCGTGTTCCATAATTGGCGTTACATATCTATGATTAAACTCGTTTGCGTCAAGCAAAAATCCTGGCATAAGAAAATCAAAAACACTCCAAAGTTCTTCGAGCTTGTTTTCAATTGGCGTACCAGAGAGCGCAAGTCTGTGGTCTGAATTTAGTTCTTTTACAGCTTTAGATGTTTGACTTTGCGCATTTTTGATATTTTGAGATTCATCAAGAATAATGTATCTAAATTTATGTTTTTTAAGTTCTTTTATATCACGTCTAATAAGCGCATAACTTGTAATTACAATATCATAATTTTCAATTTCGCTAAATTTATCTTTTCGCTCAACCCCACTTAAACACAAGAAACTTAAATCTGGAGCAAATTTATGAATTTCATTTTCCCAGTTGAAAACAACTGTCGTAGGGCATATTACAAGAGAAGGTGCAGAACCATTTTCTTGTTTTGCGCGCTGTAACATTGTAAGAGTCTGAAGGGTTTTACCAAGCCCCATATCATCAGCCAAGATACCATTTAGGCCATAACGATACAAGAACCAAAGCCAACTATAACCCTTAAGCTGGTATTCTCTCAAATTTGCAACGGTGTTTTTTGGGAGCAAAGTGTTTTCCATATTTGAAAAAGTTGAAATTTCTTCCCAAAATGTGCCGAATTTTTCAGACATATTAAGTTCAACTTTCAAATTCTTCATTTCACTTACAACGCCTGCTCTAAATGTCTTAACTATATATTTGTTTTCAGAGTTTTTGTAAACATCATATGTATTAAACGATTTTAGCAATGTGTAAATATTATCTGACGGGATTGAAGACTGCCCAACACCTGGTGAATTATAGTATTTTGCACCTTCATAAACAAGTGATTGCACTTCTTCAAACTCGATTTTTTTATCACCCGCCCTGCAATATAAATCAATTTCAAAAGAATCTTTACTATTTTCTGAAAAATCAATATCAGCCACAACCGCAAGTTCGTTATGTGCAATTTTGTAAAAACTTAAGTCGTCTTTTTCAATAAATTGCCAGTTATCACCTGCATGGGATATATGATAATTATAAAAATCAATTGCATTTTCTTTTTCAAGCGCCAAATTATTTGTCTGCATCGGCACAAATTTACACATCAAAAGCATTTGATAAGCTTGCGCTTCATATTTTGCATCTCGCTTGAGCCAATATAGCAAGTCTTTTTTAGGGTCTTTAATTGTCACATATGGAGATTTTATTTGCTTTGAATATGGAACACGAACTCCGTCATAATCAAATTCCAAAGACGCAGTTAGTGATTGGTCGTAATCAACACCAAGCTCTACAATGCATTTAGGATGCCTTTCGAGGCTTGTGAGCTTTTCCATCTCTTCAGACATTTCAACTGTCATAACTTCTTTAATTTTTGGCAAATCTTCATAAATAAATTTACCGCCATCAGCATCTTTAATGTCTGAAAAACTTGATTTAATAAGATTTTGAGGAAGAACACTAACTGGTGCATTAGTTGGGAAAATAATATCTTTGTATCTGCCCCATTTTAATTGCCTTGAAAAATATCTTATTTCTTCAAACGGATAAATCTCGCCTTCATCTGGTGTTTGCCAGTATAAGAAAAGCATAACATTACCGATATAGGAAATGTTAACCGATAATTTCAACTCCCAAGCATCTTTTGAAAATTTAAGTTTTTTATGAGTTTTTGCATCAATTACATCTTCCATTTTGGCAAGCATTTTGAAAAACTCATCAAACTTATTTATCTGAACATCATACCAGCCTGTTTTTTTATCAATTCTTGAATCTTTAAGAAGCATTTTAAAAAGCATTGCTTCAAGTTTTTGGGCATTATTTAATTGAAAATCAGGGTTTTCTTTTTGCGCTGCAATAACTGCCTTAAAAATGCCTTCTAAATCTCTTATGATTTTTTTCGTGTTTCTGTCTTGAACTAAAATTGAGAAGAAATTTTGCCTTCTTTTTGGATTAAAGTGAAAAATGTAACCACCTTGTGGCTCTTGAGTAAATTCAAAATCTTCTTCTAAATTCTCTGGCTCAACGCCAAACTTAGCTTTTAAAAATTCTTCATACCATTTATTTTTAATTGAAGCCTGCGCAACAGCAACGACGTGTTTACACCACGGCTCATCTAATGGGCAATTACAAGAAGGTTCTACGCCTTTTTTTGTAAATTTTAAAGCTGTTTCATAATGAGATTTGAAATTTCCTTTTACTTTTGCACGAACAATATTATTGTGAAATTTTATTTCAGCAACTTGTCCTTTTTGAAAATACTCAAAACCTCTGCGCCAGCTTCCTGCCGTAGAACAATCTTTTACATATTTGTTGTTAAATTTAAAATAATTATTTTCCACACAAATTCCTAAAAATTAAATTGCTTAATAGCAAATAAAGTTTACTGTGTCTATGCCACTATAATAGCATCAAATGAAAAAAATGCAAACAATTTAATTATATTTAACGGTTGAGAGCATCTTGATTCTATTTAATGGCCAAAAAATTAACCCTGCTCTTCCTATAATTCTCTTTTCAGGCAAAGTTCCCCAATATCTGCTATCTTGGGAATTATCACGGTTATCGCCCATCATAAAATAATGACCTTCAGGGATTACAACGGGACCGCAATTTACTCTATCACTGCAAGGTGTCCAGTCTGTAATTGAGGAAATATAAGGCTCATTTAATTTTTCGCCGTTTATATAAACAAAGTATTCACCAGTTTTTTCTTGTTTTATTTCAAGTGTTTCGTTTGGAAGCCCGATTATTCTTTTAATATAAGCTATATCATTACAAAAAATTCCCGTATATCTTGCAAACAATGAAAAAATATCATTCGATAAAACTTCTGCTGGCGGATAAAAAACAACAATATCGCCTCTTTGGTTTGCTCTATATATTTTTGTCATTTTCTCAACAAAAACCCTGTCACGCTCAAGTAAAGTCGGGCGCATTGAACCTGATGGAATCCAGCGAAGTTCACCTATAAAAAATCTAATCAAAATAACAGCAATAAGAACGAATGCAACAGTGTCCCAAGTTTCTTTTAAAAATGCTTTTATTTTTTCTTTCATAATTACTTTAAATATCCTAAAAATTCGATTAAATATTCTTTGTTTATTGTTAAATCACGAATTGCATTTTGTGCAAGTTCAACATAGTTCGCAATTCTACCTTCACATTGTACCTTAATTTCGGAATTTGAAAAACCCTTCTCTTTTAGGATATTTGGGAAAGTGTATGTTCCATTTTTTAAATCTAAATTATTATTTTCAAAATCAATAATGTCATTTTTTATCTGAAACGCTATACCAAAATTCTTTGCATAATCTAAAAGCACTTGGCGAATATCATCTGGCACATCTTGAAAAGCAGAGTTTATAGCAAGCTCAAACAAAGAAGCGGTTTTTTTAGCGCAGATTTCAATATATTCTTCCTCATCTGGGACACCTCCTTTATTTTGCATTTGCTTAAACTCGCCATTAATTACCTGCATTATATATTTAGAATAAAGCGCTGTAACACAAGGCAAATCAAGTTCTGCCAAAATTTTAAGCACAAGAGCAAGAATATAATCGCCAATAAGAATTGCGCCATGTGAGCCTAATTTAGCAAAAAAACTATCCTTGCCTCGCCTTAGGGTTGCACTATCGATAACATCATCATGCACAAGTGTTGCGCAGTGCAAAAGTTCAATTGCAACAGCAAGTTTTATATGCTTTTCGTCAATGGGTTTATCTAACGCTTTGCAAGTTGAAAAAATAAGCCTCGGGCGCAAACGTTTTGAAGGAGCAAAGATAAACTCGCTAATTTCATTTAAATAAGCACAATCTAAGCCCTTCAAAATATTTTTTAATTCAAGTTCAAAAGTTTCCAAAGCCTGCATGATTAGATTAAAAACTTACCGTTTTCGTAAATCAATTCATCATCAGCGTAAATTTTCCCGCCGTTTTTCATGTTTTTAATCATATCCCAGTGAAGCCCTGAAACATTTTTCCCGCCAGTTTCTGGGTAACTTGAACCAAATGCCACGTGAATTGAACCGCCGATTTTCTCATCAAACAAAATGTTGCCAGTCACATCAACTACTCTTTCATTTGTTCCAATTGCACATTCACCAATAAAACTTGAACCTTCGTCCATTGAAAGCATCGATTTCAAAAATTCTTCGCCAGTGTCAGCAGTTGCTTCAACTACCTTGCCATCACGCACTGTAATTTGAACATTTGTTGCCTCATTACCTCTATAAATTTGAGGGAAATCAAAGAAAATTGTTCCGTTCGCACTATCTTCAACAGGTGATGTGAAAATTTCGCCATCTGGGAAATTGTTTAAACCACAACATGAAATCCATTTTCTGCCATCAACACCGAATGTTATATCAGTTCTTTCGCCAACATAACGGAGTGTTTTTGTTCCGTTTAGTCTATCAACCAATTTATCTTGAACTTCACCAATTTCTTTCCATTTAGCAACTGGATCATCTAAATCTAAGTAGCAAGAATTAATAATAAAGTTTTCATATTCTTCAAGACTCATTTTAGCTTCTTGAGCAAGAGCGTGCGTTGGATAATCTGCAATAACCCAAGATAATTCACCTTTAGCTGCTCTATCTAACATAATGTGAGACAATTCTTTTGTTGCTGCTGAACGTTTTGCAAGCTTTGACATATCCGCTCTTGCCATATTTTTCACATTTTTTGGCGCACCAATTGAAATGTATTTATTCGCAGTTTCATATTCTAATTTCGCCATAGGGTCAATGTATGCAAGTTGCTCATCAGATGCATATTTAATAAATGTTTCATTTATTTCATCAACACCACATTTAATCACAGGGTGTCCGCCTGCAAGAAGCACTTGTTTATATAATTCTTTTCCTAAAGGTTGAGCTTCTGGGCTTTCAAGACGAATTATAACTAAATCACCTTTTTGAACATTTGTTGAATATTCAACCAAAACTTTTGCATAATTTTCTAACGTTTTTCTATCCATTTTTTATTCCTCGGTTTCATTTTGAACGAAATTTTTTGAACTTTTAAGAGCAACGCCACGTTTTGAAGTTCTAATAAATTCAACCAATTTTACAACGTATTCATTCATTGTAACCGTTTTTTCAATTTCTTCAAGTGCCTGAGTGGTGTTGAACTGCTCACTTTTTAAAATTCTGATTGCTGTGTGAAGTGCGTCTCTATCCGCCTTTGAGATATTTCTTCTTCTAAGCCCAATAGCGTTAATTCCCATAGGGAGCGCTGGCATACCTTCGGCTTTAACGTATGGTGGAATATCAAGTCTTGCGGCTGAAGCACCCGATACTATTGCCATTTCGCCAACTCTTAAATTTTGGTGGAAAACACTCATTCCGCCAAGGAATGCGCCACGGCCAACGTGAGTGTGCCCGCCAATTGTTGCAGCATTTGCCATAATAACTTCATCTTCTAAAACGCAATTATGAGCCACGTGGGTGTATGCCATAAGCAAGCATCTTGCGCCAACTTTTGTAACATTACCTTCGCCTGAAGCTCTGTTCACCGTGCAAAATTCACGAACCTGGGTTCCTTCACCAATTTCAACTCCAGTTAATTCATTTTTATATCCTAAATCTTGAGGAAGCCCACCAATTGAAGCGAACGGAGAAATAACAGCACCAGCACCAATTTTTGCAAATTCAACATGAGCGTGTGCTCCAATTTTTACGTTGTCACCAAGTTCTACGTGTTCTCCTATTATTGCGTAAGGACCAATTTCAACATTAGCACCAATTTTTGCATCAGGGCTAACTATAGCAGTTTTATCTATAATATCCACCTCTTATTATTAAATTTGATCTGTATCAACAAGCAAAGCCTTAATCACAGCTTCTGTGCAAAGTTTGCCATCAACATAAGCTTTTGCTTCGGACACTGCATAAGGACCTCTTAGTTTTATGAGTTTAATTTCCATATCAAGCCTGTCGCCTGGACGAACAATGTTTTTAAATTTTGCAGATTCAATTCCTGCAAAAAGAGCTAATTTATTCTTATACTCAGGAAGGCAAAGAATAATTGGCGCAGAACATTGTGCCATCGCTTCAATTTGCAAAACCCCTGGCATTATAGGGTTCTCTGGGAAATGCCCTTGGAAAAAACCATCATTCCAAGTCAAATTTTTATAACCTTTCGAATATTCGCCAGGAATGCATTCCGTGATTCCGTCCACCAAAAGAAATGGGTATCTATGAGGAATAAGTTTCATTACTCCAACGGAATCAAAAGAAAGTTTTTCTTTTTCCATTATAGTTGCTCCTTTAAAATTTTGGCACATTCGACATGGAGCGCGTGACCAGCTTCTTTAACTAATATTTTGGCATTTAATTTTAATGGGTTAACGCCTGTTAAATATAAGTCGCCGATTATGTCTAAAATTTTATGTTTCACAGGTTCAAATTCTGACCTTAGCTCACATGTATATGTGCCGTCATCTTTCAAACCTACTGTATTGTCAATTGTCACACCTTTTGAAAAACCCATTTTTTGATAAGTTTCAAGATCTCTTAAATAACCAAAAGTTCTTGCGCCAATAATCTCGCCAAGATTTTCTGATTGGATTAGCGTTGCAAATCTATTTTTTAGGTCTTTGTGGTCAAAATTTACAGAATAAGTGATATTTGTTTCATCACTATCGGGAATTAACACAATTGAACTTTTGCCTTTAATAAAATTCACAGGACGAGAAAGTGCTACTTTAGGCGAAGCTTCGCCTACTACACCAATCTCTCTAAATTTTTCAACCCAAGGCAATGCTGAACCATCTAAAATTGGAATTTCAACTGTTGGAGTTTTAAAATAAACATCAAGCCCTTCGATTTCACATATTGCACAAGCTGCCATAAAATGTTCAACAAGCGCAACTGTTGCAAGCTTATTCCCTTTTTGGATTTCAGCAACATCGCCAAGCACAACACAATGCTCACAAGAAACAACGTTGTTGCATGTTGCAAGAATTGTAGTTCCGCCATTATGAAATTTTATTCCTTTTGTGTCAGATGGACATATTTCAAGTGTTGTATCAACCCCTGACATTAAACCAATGCCAGATATTTCAAATTTAGATTCTAGCGTCTTCATGTAAAAATTTCTCGTAATCTTCAATTAAGTGTTCGTATTTTTTATATTTTTTAACCATAACTTCTGCTTCAGAAAGATATTTCATTCTTCTTACAAATTCTTTTCTTGGAACAGCAGGATAACCCATTACAACTGATTTTGCAGGGAATGTTTTAGAAACACCTGATTGAGCAAGAATAATACTATCTGAACCAATTGAAATATGGTCTGCAAGACCTGCTTGACCAGCAATGATAACTCTATCGCCAATTGTACAACTTCCTGCAATACCAACTTGTGAAACTATCATACAGCAAGAACCAACTCTTGTGTTGTGACCAATTTGCACGAGGTTATCAATTTTTGTTTGGTTGCCAATTACTGTGTTTTCAATAGTTCCCCTATCCACACAAGTATTAGCACCAATTTCAACATCATCACCAATTACAACCGAGCCAAGAGATGGAATTTTGTAAACAACTTGGTCTTCTTTTCCGCCAGTAATTTCTCCGCTTTGGCGAGCTTGTTCAATGTTATCAGGAGTTTCTGTTACAAAGCTGAAGCCGTCAGCTCCAAGACTAACGCCATGGTGCATAATAGCTCGAGCACCAACTTTAACCCTATCGCCCACGCATACATTTGGGTGAAAGAGTGAATCTGCGCCAATTTCAGCAAATTTACCAATATAAACACCTGACATTAGTTTCACATTATCACCAATCACGGCACCGCGAGATATCGTAACGTTCGGCCCAATTGAAACATTTTTACCAAGTTTCGCTTCGGGGTGAACAACTGCTGTCGGATGAATTTCAACAGGAGTATCTGGAGCTTCATAGAATAAGTGAAGAAGCTTCATCATAGCAAGTCTTGGTCTTTCAACCTCGATTGTAGAAATTGCTTCAAGTGCGACTCCAATTGGCACAAGTGCAGCTTTTGCCTTAGTATTTGCTAAATTTGCAATTTCAGCTTCGCCTAATGCGAGTGCCAAAGTATTTTCGTCTGCAAGTAGAGGTGGCAAAACTTTGTCAATTTTGACATCTTGAACAACCGTTAAAATACCCCCAACAACTTGTGATAATTCTTCCAAAGTATATGCTTTCACAATTATTCCCCTTTACTACCTCTATATCCTCTTTATTTTAGTATATTTTAAACAATTTGTCGAATAAATTTTACATAAAAGCTTTATGCAATTCGTTTGGCTTGAAAATACCACGTTCGGTGATTATGCCGGCAATCAATTCATTCGGTGTCACATCAAAAGATGGGTTGATTACATTCACTTCTGGCGCGCAAATTATTTTTCCATTGACATGGGTTACTTCTTCTCTACTTCTTAGTTCAATTGGAATTTCAGCACCAGATGAAATTGACATATCAATTGTTGAAAGTGGCGCCGCAATGTAGAACGGAACATTGAAATACTTAGCACAAACTGCAAGGGTACAAGTTCCGATTTTATTTGCGGTATCGCCATTAGCTGCAATTCTATCCGCACCAACCACAACAACATCTATCATGCCCTTACTCATAAAATATGAACACATGCCATCTGTTAAAAGCGTTGTCGGAATACCATCTTTTGTGAGTTCAAAAGTTGTAATTCGAGCACCTTGTCCTCTTGGGCGGGTTTCATCTGCAAAAACTTGAATTGTTCTATCTTTTGCCCAAGCGCTTCGAACAACGCCAAGCGCTGTTCCATATCCAACAGTTGCAAGAGCGCCTGCGTTGCAGTGAGTTAGAATTGTTGCACCTTTTGGCACAACTTCAGCGCCAAAATCACCGATTTTTTTATTTATTTCAATATCTTCAAGTTCAAGTTTTATTGCATTATCAATTAGTTTATCAACTGTTTCTTGAATATTTTGAGCAGTCGCAATAACTTCTTTTTGTTTTTCTATCGCCCAGGCAAGATTCACCGCGGTTGGACGAGAAGAATTTATATAACCACATCTTTCATATAGCTTTGATTTAAACTCTTCAAAATTCGCAACATGTGCAAGTTCCATGGCTGCAAGCGCCACACCATGAGCCCCTGCAATACCTATTGCTGGTGCTCCGCGCACAATCATGGTTTTGATTGCATCATACATATCGCTTGACGATTTAATATCAACATATTCAAATTCATAAGGAATTAAAAGTTGGTTCACCATTCTAGAAAACCCGCCACCAGCTTCCTTTATCCATTCTATTGTTCTTATTTTTGATATAAATTCTGCCACTTTTAAACTCCATCGTCAATTGTAATGTCTATAGGCTCGTTTGAACCTTCGGGGATTTTATCAATTTGGTTATATATATAATTAACACCCATAGAAGTAACTGCGTTTGTAAGCGCAAGAATACCAATGACCATAATAGCAATTATTATAAACAACCACAAAGACCTAAAAGTAAGAAAATATTGAAGCCCATAAGTGTAGTAATTCCATAAATGTGTAATATTACCTATGAAATACAAAATCAAAACTGATGGGATAAAAACTACAAAAAAAGCAACCGATGTAACAATTCCTGAAAAGCCACCAAAAATCGCACTTTGTTGCATATCAAGCCAGCCCATTAATTTTTTTCTTTTCATATAAATTATAACAATTGGCGCAGCAAGAAAACTTAGCGCAAGCACAGTATAAACAATTAAAAATGGCAAAAGCCCACAAAGCGCAATTATCACACCAAGAATTGCGCTCAAAATCCCCGCTCTTTTTAATATCAACAAGTTCATATAAATTCCTCTAAAAAATATTTCTATGATGGCAAATAGCAATTGCAATCGAGTCTATTGTATCATCTAATTTTATATTGGGCGAAATTGTAACAAAATGCTCAACCATAGCCTTAACCTCAGGTTTTGTTGCCCTACCATGACCCGTGAGCGAAAGCTTGACTTGCATTGGTGTATATTCCGCAATTTCAACGTCTGCTTCGCAAAGTGCCGCAAGAATTACCCCTCTTGCTTCCGCCACTGGAATAATTGTTTTTTGGTTTTTAAAAAAGAACAATTCCTCAACGCTTGCAACATCAGGCTTATATTTTTTACAAATTGCTTTTATATCTTTTGAAATTTCAAGAAGCCTCTCGGGCGTTGCTTGTTTTTTTGATGTTTGAATGCTTCCAGATGTTACAACCGTGTATTCATCTTGAGTACAATCAATAACGCTATAACCTGTAATTTGTATCCCTGGGTCTATACCTATTATCCTCATAGAAAAATTATACACCTAAATTAAAAAACAAGACAATAAAAAACCCCTTGCTTTCGGCTAAAGGGTTAATGTGTTGTTAATCTTCGGTATCGTGTTGTTAGGTGTTGTTAATTTTATTTTAAATATGTTGTTTTTGCTTCGGGTTCTCTTAAGTGTTCCAAGAACACTTTATCGAACATTCTTATTATGCAACTATTTTTTATATTTGTCAACCCTTTATTTTAAAATATTTTTTATCAAGCCTAGAGCAGATTTCCAAGTTTCTATAAATATCGAATAAATAAATGTTATATATACACTTAAAACAAATGAAACAAAAATTTACAAAATCACAAAATCCTTAAAAACGCTAACTCAAATTAGAATTACCACGCTAAGACATTATCTGTTTATTCCATAAAGCGCAAGCACAATCTGGCTCATGTTGGTACTTGTTTGGGTAAGAAGCGAAGCTGCCATGTTTTGCCTTATCTGGGCTTTAGCAAATTCTGCGCTTTCGCGAGCAATATCAGCGTCAATTAATCTGGAGTTGCTATCTGATAAGTTAATTTGTGTCTGAGTATTATTGCCAACAACCGAATCAACAACATTTACAGCACTGCCTATTTTACCCTGCATTTTAGTCGTATATTCAATTAATTTATCGATAACGCTTAAGCTTTCGCGCGAACTACTGCCGGTTGTCACATCAACTTCAAAATCATCAACTCCAAAATTCAAATCAATACTTAATGTGCTTGTTGAACCAGCGTCTGTCCCAATTTGAAAAGTAAGCTTACTATTCAGATAACTAAAATTCCAATCTTCGCCAATTATACTCGTCAAATTATTTTTCTCTTCAAACCAACTTGCTTCTTTTATAGGACTTCCGCTTGTTATTGGACCTGCTATATTGCCTACGCCACTTTCTGATATATACGTGCCATCTGATTGAAGCGCAAACGCGTAATTACCAATAGTTATGCCAACATACACTTGCCCCACAAAATCACCTAAACCAGCATTCCCCGACACATTTCCTGTGCAATACGAATTTGTGATTGTGCCATCTTGAACAGCACCCGCAAACCCACCAATATTACTTGCCCCAGAAATATTGCCCGTCGCATAGCAAGAATCAATAGAGCTTCCATTAGTGCTTACACCAGCAAAACCACCAATAAAACTTCCCGTTCCCGTAATGTCTCCAGTTGCATAACAATGCGATAGGGTTCTTGTACCGTAGTTACTTCCAACAAATCCGCCAACTTGAGTACTGCCATCAACATTGCCCGATGCCCAACAAGAAGAAACGGTGGCGGTGCTATCTATATCGCCCACAAAACCTCCGGCATTTGTATTGACAGCGACTACATTTCCTGTTGCATAACAAGAATCAATTGAACTACTTGCGATTGCCGCACCAGCAAACCCCCCTGTATTATATGGTCCATCGCTTGAGACTCGTCCTGATGAATAACATGAAGCAACAGAGCTTGTGTCTTGCGCAAGCCCAATAAAACCACCTGTTGCTTGCCCATGGCCTATAACTTCTCCTGTTGAATATGATTTTGAAATCGCGCTAGAATTAGAGTTTATTGCAACAAAGCCTGCTGTGAAATTTCCACTTCCTTCAACTTTTCCGGTCGCATAGCAAGATTCAATTGCACCGCCTTGAGACATCCCCACAAAGCCAGCTGTCGCATCTCCATACCCTGTGACTTTAACTTTTGAGCAAGAATTTGTAATGTTGGTGTTATTAATACCAGCGAAACCGCCAACATAAGCCCCTCGCCCAATCACAGAACCAGAAACAATAGAAGATGCAACATCGCCAAAGTTTATTCCAACAAGTCCGCCAACCATGTTAATGCCGTCAACATCTACTTCAACCTTGGAATTAGATATACTACCTACGCTTTGCCCAGCAAGTCCGCCAACTCTTTCACTATTGCTTTTGACAGTTGAATTTGTAACAGAACAGTTTTCTATTGTCCCCATATTTGAACCAACAAGCACACCAACGCAATCCATTGTACTTTCAACACTAGCATTATTGATATTCAAATTTTTGACTATTCCACCCGTGCCTATCCAACCAAATAAACCTTGGTGATTAATTGTTGAATTTATTTTGAGATTTTGAATAGTATATCCATTACCATCCAATATACCGTCAAAATTCTCGGTATATCCAACTGCGCTCCAGTTAGAGCCTGTTGCATCAAGCCCTAGGTCATCAAGGTTAATGTTTGACATAAGCATGACTTTGCAATCCGGATCTCCTGTAACAAGAGCATTTTTTAATTCTTGAGCAGTGGAAACACAAGTGTAACCTTGAGCCTCGGCTTGCGCACGCGACACTTTCTGCACATTAGTTGTACCAACACCACCTGTTGCACCTATTATTTCACCGCTTGATGCAGATTGGATTTCGGGCGAAAGAGCACCATGGAATAAATGATAGTCATTATATTTTGCTTCTCTTACCTGTCTTTTAATTTCTTCGACAAGTCCATCGACTTCACTTTGATAAGCTTGCCTTTCAGCTTC
>JAZNJP010000160.1:0-3848 GCA_045578125.1 Candidatus Gastranaerophilales bacterium
TTATTTTTAAATTAAATATGTTATATTAATAACTGAAAATGTTAATACACAAATCCTTAGGAGGAATATGAATTGGCAGTAATGACAGTACCAATCAAGGAACAGGCTAAAACCTCAAAATACCTTGGAAGACACATTTTAGCAGAATTTTTTGAATGCGACCCCAACATTTTAAACAATCCAGAACTTGTTGAAAAATACATGCTCGAAGCAGCTCTTGAATGTGGCGCGACTATTGTTCAAAAATGTTTTCATCTTTTTGCACCACACGGTGTTTCAGGAGTCGTAATTATATCTGAAAGCCATTTAGCAATTCATACTTGGCCAGAGCTTGGTTATGCGGCAGTTGACTTATTCACATGTGGCGAAGCATGTGACCCTAAAGTTGCATACGATTTTCTTAAAAAAGCTTTTGGCGCAAAAAATACCTCATATTCTCAATTAAACAGAGGTATTTTAGACGAAAACAATATAAATGTTTCTCAAACTCCTTTCTACATTAAAACTCAATTTTAGTGTAAAATAGATTTGTGGAAAAAATTTATATTAAAGAAATGCTAGAGGAACATCTTGATTCAGTACTCGAAATTGAGGCTGAAGCTTATGGTGCTCACCATTGGAGCAAAGATGGTTTCAGAAATGAAATAGCCAATAATTTGGCGCATTACATTTGTGCATTTAAAGAAAATGCGCAAGGCAAGCTAGAGCTTGCTGGCTACTGTGGCATTTGGACAATATTTGAAGAAGCCCACATAACAACACTTGCCGTAAGCTCGCGTCATAGAGGTCAACACGTAGCTCATGCCATTTTGCTTGCTCAAATTAAGTTTTTATATGAAAATATGGTAAAATTTTTAACTCTTGAAGTGCGCGAAAGTAATTCAAAGGCAATTTCACTATACGAAAAATTTGGTTTTAAATCTTTAGGTAAAAGAAAAAACTACTACCAAGATAATGGCGAAGACGCGCTTATAATGTGGACTAACAACATTTTTTCAGACTCATACAAGGCACTTCACCAAGAATTAGTGCAGAACCTTAATCTCGAAGTAATTTATGAATAAAAGATATATAGATATTTATAAAAAACTAATTTACAACAACGAAAAAACGCCATTAAGCGTTGGTACTCTAGCTGTTATAGCGCTTTGCGTACTTACTATGATTGTTGCAAGCTTTACTCAAATTGATTTTGTGCACCCATGGTTTGTGAAAGGACCAGAGGGAGGTTTGCTTTTTGTTATGAAATCATACCCCTATGTTCCGCAAATTCCTGTCGCACTTTTTATAATCACAATTCTTGGCAAGCAATATGGCTTCCTTGCAATGCTGATTTATATTCTTATGGGGCTTTTTGTTTGGCCAGTATTCGGTATGGGTGGTGGCATAGGATACCTTAAAACAGGCTTTTTCGGCTATATTTTTGGCTATCTTCTAATAGCAATTTTTTCAGGAAACTACCTAACTAAAGAAAAAACTTTCAAAAACATAATCATCGCAACTCTTTTAGGAGTTGTCGCAATAGATATCTCGGGGCTGATTTGGTCTTTTATTCTTGCAGTATTTAAACAAATTGATTTCGCATTCGTAGGCCACGCTATAAGAAATTTCTCTCTTTCAAGATTTTCGTACGATGTAGTTTTATCAATTATTGCGATATACCTTGGTGTACTTGCGAAATATCCACTATGGCTCACAATGTACACAAACGTGCAACCTAAAAAACGAAAAAATAATTACAGAAAAGCAAAGAAAGAAGTTTTAAAAAGAAAACAAAAAGAAGATTTTGATATAGATTTAGACAATATTTCTCAAAAAAACAAAAAAGAAAAAAAGAAAAAGAAATCTAGGAAATCAAATAATTAAGACAATCATCATAACTTTCAAATTCTTGAACTTTTATTCTCATTTTTTGAGCAGTAATATCAAGCACTGATTTGTTTTTAACAGCATAAATTGGAATATTGTTTTTAATTGCACCAAGAACACCATAAGAGCCAAGTGCGCCAGACGGAACAATTAAGCCATTAGGCAAACGCAATGCACCACTAGGCTTTTTAAAATAATAAGAAGGTGATTGCATAAGTCCATCCAAAACACAAGGAAGATATGTGGCGGAAACCGTCTCTGCTGAAAGCTTTGGGTTTTCAAGCTTAAATGAAATATCGAGCGAAGAAAAAGCAGGCGCATGTGCCGATGGCACATTAAATTCAGAAGAAATTAAATGCGAAAGCACACCCTCAATTCCACCTATTGGGTCGATTCCAATTCCTTGCATATAATCACTGTCTTCAGTATCAGGAAAATAACAAACAATGGCTATCGCGTCAACTTCCATTAACAATAATTCGCGAGCAGCCTCAAGGAGAGCAGAAGGATTTTTAACACACCCAGTACTCACGCCCCCATGAATTGAAAATTCAATCCCGACAGGTTTTTTAGTATAAGCAACGCAAATATCATAACCCTTCACAATTCTATATGCCTCGATAGTGTTTAGATGAATATTTAAAACATCATTTGGAATACCAATATCTAAAATCACCCCAAGCTTTGTTATTTCACGTTTTTTTAAATGCAGTTCACCAGTTAAATATTTATCAAATGCATAACCTTCAAGATAAATCATATTATCTGTAAGTGCTGTAATTGAACCTGCATTCACTACATTTGGATTCACAATTAAATCAAAATGCTTTGCAAATTTTCTCGCAATAACACCTGCATCACCTGCGTAACCACCAAATTCTGCACCAATTCCCGTTGGTATTGAAAAAGCATACATTTTCTTCATAGAGAAAATATACCACAAAATTTTCACTCAAAAAAACGCCGCAGCAAATTAAAATAAAAAAAGGCTCCCTTAAGGGAGCATAAACTAATCAGAAGAAGAAATTTATTTATTGGTATTAACCAAATGTTTTGAATGTGCTTTCAACATTCTCATCTACAACTTTTTCTACAGATTCTTTTTCGGTTTTAACTGAAGTTCTTTCAGTTTCGATTTGTTCCATTTGCATATCTAGTTTCTTTTCAAGAGTTTTTAGCTTGCGAGAAGCTGTTTCAAATTTTGATTCAGCTTCAGCATCATCAGCTGTATAATAAACTTCTGTAAAGTCATACGATGCATCAATGCTGGTTTTTCTGTGGCCAATGTATTCGCCATCTTCGCCTTGGTCATCATTTGCGTTAGATAATCTGCAAAGAGTGAATTTTCCTTTATCAATCATTTCCTTGATATAGCTATCTGCGCCACCCATATCGTTATTTAAATTTTTATCACTTTTAAATGAAGCGTCATCCCAGCTTTCAAAACCATATTTTACAGAATCACCTCTAGAAGAGTGTTCTTCAATAAAGTTACTGTAAGAGTATTCGCCTCTGCTTGGAAGTACAATTGAACCATTTTCATCAATTAGATAATATCCATTGTCCATAATTGAGCTAATAGTCACGTTCATTTGAACTTCGTTTCCATCAACTTTCTCTTTTTTAATAAAGTGAGTGTTGGCAAGTTTTTCGTCTCTCGCTGCCGCAATATCTTCTGCTTGACGAGAAGCTGCAAGCTTAGCTTGCAAAATTTGTTGGGCTTGATATTCTAGGTCATTCTGCCTTGCTGTTAACATCAAAACCCTTGTTTGTGATGCTGACATTCCCATTTTTCTTGTGCTCCTTCTGTTAGTTACATTATGATATACGGCATATTTATTATTTACTTTAGGATTTGAAGTAATAATGTTTACAATTCTTTACAAAAAGCATGTTAAATACAATATTAAGTTTTGTAACATCTGAAAAGTCAACTCCCACAAGGGTTTTTAAAACAATATATAAAAAGTAAGCAATTT
>JAZNJP010000161.1:0-10596 GCA_045578125.1 Candidatus Gastranaerophilales bacterium
ACTGTAAAAACACAAGTGCGGGGTCTAGAGGATAATGAATATAACATATTCTGTTGCAAAATTATTTGACCTTTTTATGCTAATTTTAGTAGTAAGAATTCTTCTTACTTGGTTTCCAAACATTAATTGGAGAAATCAGCCCTTTAAAGGTTTGAAAATTGTTTCAGATGTTTTCTTAGAACCATTTAGAAAAGTTATTCCACCTATTGGAATGCTTGATTTATCGCCAATCATAGCTTTTATATGTTTAGATATTATCAAAATTTTAGTCATATATTTGCTCAAATGCGCTGGTTTATAATTGAACTTTTAAAAAAACGGATTAAAAATTAAAAATGGATTTGTTTTTAACACAATTTGCAAAAATTTTTCCTGAGCTAAACTTAGCACTCGGCACAGGAATAATGGTTTTTGCAAGAATGTTGGGGCTATTTCGTTTTTCTCCGGTTTTGAGCGCAAAATTTATTCCTTCCATGGCAAAAATTCCACTCGCACTCATCTTAACTGTTATCTGTGTTTCAATTTTAAAACCGCAAATGGTGCCAGATAAAACTTCCCTTTTCCTTTGTTTATTATTAAATTTCGCATTTGGCGCAATTATAGGTTTCATTGCAAATTGCGTTATTTCTGCAATTTCAGCAGGCGGAGATATGATAAACACGCAAATGGGCTTGTCTTCTGCAATGGTGCTTGACCCAACAAAAGGTGCTCAGACATCGCTTCTTGGAACTTTTTTCAGCTATTTAGCTTTTTACATTTTCATGTGTATCGGAGGCCTTTATTGGATAATTAATGCTTTCTTGAAAAGTTTCACTATTTTCCCCATATACGCAAACTCATTTTCTCTTGAAGCAATTATAAATATGGATTATTTAATCCAAATCACAAGCAATGTGCTTTTTATGGGTATGCAAATTGCAGCGCCAGTTCTACTTGCAACACTCGGGCAAGATATCATCTTGGCTATAATTTCAAAAACTGCTCCTCAAGTAAACGTTTACCAAGTAAGCTTCTTATCCAAGCCAATTATGGTCTTTCTTATTCTTATGTGGATTTTACCTATGCTTGTAAACACAATTAATGAATACATAAGCTCTTACGCACAAATTTTCTAAATAGTTAACTTTTTAATATCAAACAATTCTTCAGGGATAATTATTGAATAAATTGTTTCATCATTCACAAAACTTGTAATTTGGAAATCATTGATTATGTTTTCAGTTAAAACTTCGCCATGAATATCAAGCCTTGCGCCAATTTTATCAACTAAAATGCCCATTGTAGCGTCAGGCGTTTCGAAGACTATAATAATCGAATTATTTGTAATTTTCGTTTCGCCTAAATTCAAATACGCACAAAGGTCTAAAATTGTTATAAATTCGCCTTTAATATTCAATAGCCCGAGCGCATAGTTTGGAGTCGCAGGAATTTTTACAATTTTATCGTCATTTTTCAATTTATGGAAATATTTAACCTTTGAAATATCCATACAATAAAAATCTTCATTTATTTGAAAAGAAAGATAATCTTCTTCGAGATAATAATTAGCTAAATTTTCAAATTTTACTTTTTCTTTTAAATCATTCTTTCTATTTTCAAGAACAGCTAAAGAATTTTCATCGGTTGGGAAAACTTCATTTATCAAATTTTCTGCATCTTCTTTGCAGATTGAATTTTTAATTCTATCAGACAAAATATCAACATTTAAAATAACCACATTATCTTCTTCAAGAGAAATAAATGCTTCTGAATAACGATATTCACCAAAATAAGGGGCAGGTTTTATTTCTGTTTTTTTAATTCGCTTAATATCAATGATTTCATCAGCAACAAAAGCGAAAATATTATCATCTGAATTTACTATTACAATTTTATTATCAAGAGTATATTTGCTTCTTTTTTTGTCAAGGATACCTTTTAGGTCGATAACATTTATAAAATATGAATTAAATTCTAAAATACCTATTGCATGTTCTGGCAATTTTTCTGGAATTTCCAATTTCATTAACCTTAAAATTTCTGAAATTTTATGTGAATCAATAGCATAAATCGTGTCGTCTAATTTAAATAAAAGCAACTCACGAATATCATCTACGGTATTTTCTACTAAATATTCCATCTAGTTTCCTTCATATTATCTATTTTATCTGTCTTTTTTTGCACTAAATAGCCGTATTTTATATAATAGACATTATAGAATAGATTATACTCTATTTTTTAAAGAAAAGGAGAAAAAATGGATAAAATAAACCAAAACTTCGAGACTGTTAAAAAAATTGTAAATAAAAAGCAGTTCGCAGATGCTGTTTTTATGGCATTAATTTATGGTGGAACATTTTGTTCGGTTTTCTTTCTGAATTTGCCCCGCTCAATTGAAATGATTATTTTTGCACTTACGTTTGCAATTACTATCATTTTCTTGTATTTATCAGGCGCAATCACTATTAAAAAAACAAAAAAAATTATAAACAAAACAGCAGATGAAACAATTAGCGAAACAACAAAAATTAATGAAACTATAAACACACAAAATGAAGCTATTAACACAAGCATTATGAAGCTTTCTTCGCTAAAATTAATTACTGAAGGACTTAATGAATGTAATGAAAAATTAGACACGGTAATTGTGCAAACACAAGAAAAAACATTCAATTCTTTACAATTTTCAAACACAGAAAACATAAATATTGAAGCTAACATTGAAAAAATGTTTTCAATCAGACACAAAATTCAAACTATCGCGGAATTAATTCTTGAATTATCTGAATTCATTCAATTGATTTCATCAACTACAGGCATTGTTGAAGATATCACAGAACAAACAAACCTTCTTGCGCTAAACGCGGCGGTTGAAGCAGCTCGTGCAGGAGAACACGGAAAAGGGTTCGCAGTTGTTGCAGGCGAAATTAGAAAACTTGCAGATGAATCAAAACAAGCAACTGCAAAAATTTCTTCATTAATTCAAGATATTAAACAAACTGCAAACTCAACAGTTATGGCAACTGAAGAAGGTGCAAAAGAAATTGAATCAGGCATTGAACTTGCACAAAATATTGGCTCAGATATCAAGAAATTAATTGAAACTATTGAAGAAATTTCAACAAGTGTTGCTGGTGTTTATGAATCTGGCGAAAAAATTAAACAAGACACTCAAAAAACATCTGAGTATTTAGAAGATTTAGAAACAATTTTGAAAGAAAGTTGTTCAGCTAATCAAAACAGTGCAACAAGCAACATCTAGAATTCCTTTAAAAACTAGCGAATTAAGAGGTTAAATGGAATTTAGCGATACAGAATTAAACGAAATTCTAAACATTTTTAAATATGAAGGGCTCGAGATTGTTGATTCAATGGATAACAATCTTCTCGAACTTGAAAAACAACCAAAAAACCAAGAGTTAATTCTTCAACTATTTAGAGACGCCCACAGTTTAAAAGGCTCTTCAAGAATGCTTGGCTTTAATTCTACGCAAACACTTATGCACAAAATCGAAGATTTAATTGGGCTTTTCAAAGAAAGAAAAATCTTCCCCCACGCAGAAATTTTAGAAGTAATCTCAAAAACGCTTGAATATGTAAAACTTTCAATCGAAAAAACAGTTGAGATGAAAACAGAATATTCTGACGAAAATTATGAACAATTTTTTGCAATGTTAAATTCTATTTTTGAAAATCAAGAAAAATATAAAAACACGGATTTTAAAGAAACCAACATAGAGGAGAACAAAGAAGAACAAAAAGAGGTTTTCACAAAAACTGAAAATTTAATTTCAAAAATTTTATATTTTTACACGTTAATCAGGCAAAAAACTGACTTTGCGTTTGCAAAAAACCTACAAGAAGAATTAGAAAAATTGAACGAAATTTCTTCATCTTCTCAAATTAAAGATTTCAATGAGACTGTAATAAATACTCTTCAAATCACAATTTCTCTAAAAACAAAAACAAATGAAGAATACAAAAATTCACAAGACGCGCTTTCAGAACTCGATATAAATATTGACAAAATAATTTCAATTTTCACAAATTATTGTCAAGAACACGGAATAAATCACAGAGATTATTATGACGAAGTGTTCAAAATGCTCGAAAACAAAAAGCCTACAACACAAGAAAATAAAGAGAATAGGCTTGTTGAAACCAAAATATCAGTTGAGAACGCAATAAAAGAATTAATCGAAAACATAAAAAATATCGATATCAAAAACAGCCAAAGGGAAATTATTGAAACTAATATCAAAATAATTAAAAATGCACTAAACCAAAAAGAAGATATCGATATTTTTAATTTGCTCACAAATATTTTTAATTATTATCAAAAACACGAAAAAGTGCCTGAACGCGATACAAAAGAGGCGCTATGCAGCATTTTAGAAGAATATATTAGTGCAGAAAATATTGATAACCGAGAAAACAAAATATTGCTCATACAGCGGTTAAAAATCGTCTTGAATATTGCGCATATCAATATTGAAAATTTAAACCGCAAAAATGAAATTCAACATACAGAAAATTATTCTTCAAACGATTGGCTTACAAATATCAATTCAAGCTCCATTAAAACGCTTCGCGTTGATAGCACAAGACTTGATAAACTTGTAAATCAAATCGGAGAACTTATTGTTGCAAGAATTAAAAATACAGAACATGTATCCATCATAAAAAATATTCAAAATGATTTTATAGAGTGGCAAAAAAGTTGGAATAAACTTGGGCATTTTATCAAATATTTTGATAAAAAATATTTGAATGTTGATTTTGGCACATCAAATATCCAAGAAGAAATTTTTCAAAATATGTCTTCGTACAATAAACAGCTGATTTCTCTATATACAAACCATGGAGAACAATTCCATAACATACTTTCGCAAATAGATGTTCTGCACAAAAACATGCAAGAGCAAGATGTGTCTTTAAACACAATCACATGCGAGCTTGAATCAATGGTAAAAAATATGAGGATTTTACCTCTTGCCACAATTTTCCATCTTTTCCCAAGAATGATACACAATATTGCAAAAGAAAAAGGCAAAAAAATTGAGTTTAAAGTTCAAGGAAGTGAAGTAAGTGTCGATAAAAAAATCATTGAAGATATAAAAATTCCTTTAATGCACATTTTAAGAAACTCTATAGACCATGGGATTGAAACACCAACCACAAGACGCGAAAGAGGTAAAGAAGAAACTGGTGTTATCGCAATAAACGCTGAGCATAGAGAAGATAAAATCATAATTACGATTAAAGATGACGGTCAAGGTTTAGATGTAGAAAAAATAAAACAAAAAGCACTAGACAAAGGCTTTTTAACGGTTGAAGAAGCAGAAAAATTGCCTGATGATGAAATAGTAAATATCATTTTCTACCCAGGGTTCTCAACAGAAGAAACCATAACTGAACTTTCAGGCAGGGGGCTTGGGCTTGATATAGTGCACACAAAAATTTCTCAATTAAACGGCAAAATTGATATTGCAACTGAATACGGCAGAGGAACAATTACAACAATTGAGCTACCAGCCACTATGGCAACAATGAAAGCATTTATTGCAATGGAAGCAGAACAACTTTTTGTGTTCCCAGCCGCAAGCATTAAGACTGTAATTAGAATTAATACTGACGAAATTTTCTTGAAAGAAAACAAAAATTATTTTGTATATAACAATAAAGTAATCCCTGTTTATACTCTTTCTCAAATCTTAAAATTTGAAAATACTGAAAGAAAAGAGGAAAAATACACACTTTTAATTATTGAATCTGAAAATTCACAAATAGGAATAATCGTCCAAAAATTAATTGGCGAAGAAGAAATATTGCACAAAAAGCTTCCAGCACCATTTTGCAAAGTAAAAAATATTTCAGGTATCACAACCCTTGCAAACGGCAATACTTGTTTGATTTTAAACATTACAGACATTCTAAATTATGCAAACAAAAGAATTTTTACAAAAATTATTTCTGTTAACACACAGAATATCCTCCAAAACAACAGCCAATACAAAATTTTAGTTGTTGACGATTCTAAAACCACAAGAATACTTGAAAAAAATATTATTGAAAGCAGAGGCTACAACGTGCGCATTGCAACAAGTGCTCTAGATGCTTTAAATATTATGCAAAAAAATGAATTTGATTTAGTAATTACAGACAACGAAATGCCAGAGATGACAGGGCTTGAATTTGTTGAAGAAATTAGAAGACAAGAAAAATATGCAAAATTACCTATAATGGTTTTAACTTCAAATCCAAAAGATGTTTGGGAAAGCAGATTTATGACGGCTGGCGCAAATCATTTTCTTCAAAAATCAGAATTTAACCAAGAAATGTTTATTGAAAAAATCAGCGAGCTTTTAAAATGCAAATAGGTGAATACACAAAAAATTATTATAAAAGCTCCTCTTTAATTGAGCATACTAAACAAGTCGAAAAATTTGCTGCTGAAATTATAGAAAAAATTGTTGAAAATCAAGAATTTGAATATTTAAAAACCACAAATAAACTTTTATCCGCGGGCTCAATATTACATGATATAGGCAATATAATTCAAGAAGAAATTGGTGGAAAACATAATAAAATCGGCGCAAAATTAATTCTTGAAAATGGAATTGAGGGTTTTAATTCAGAAGAAACAAAAATTATTGCTTGCCTTGTAAGATATCACAGAGGCAAAAAGCCAAAAGAAAAACACAAGATTTATTCTTCTTTGAATGAAAACTCAAAAGTAATTGCGAAAGGGCTTTCTGGCATTTTACAAATCGCCGACATGCTTGATTTCGAACATTTTTGTTTCGTTGAAAAAATCGAAATTAATTTTGATTTTAAAAATAATATTTTTGAGATTAAGACAATTCCAGAGATTTCTAAAATTAATGGTTTTGAGGAAGTTTTTGAAAAGAAAAAGGCTCTTTTTGAAGAATTTTTTAAAGTTGAACTCAGAATTATATAAAAATCAATCTATGGATTGATATATTTGCCCATCTTTTGGTCGATGTCTAACTCCCGCTTGTTCGGTATCATACAACTATACAAACAATGATGACTAGGGAGTAAGGTTGAGATGAACGGATTAGGTTCGTTTTTAAAGAGTTTATTAGTTGCATGCGCAATAAGTTTAACAACAACAGCAGTATTTGCAACAGAAAATGTTATTGAATCTGTTGAAATAAGCCAACACAATACAGGATATAATTTAAAAATTAGAACAACAGAAGCAACTCAAATTAAAAAAAGAGTTGAAAATAAAAATAGTGCATATTTCGAACTCAAAAATGTTGTTCCAGCAGACGATATTGATACAATTTACAACGATGTTTCTGATTTAGATGGCGTTATTATCCAACAAATTGATAAATCTAAAATTAGAATTTATGTAAATGGCTTGGGAGCTGCTAAAACAAGAGCAACAATTGAAGCTCCTGCAAACATAATTAAAGACACAAAAGAAATTATTGTTGGTGCACCAAGAAGCAAATATTCACCTGTAAACTACGAAACTCTTGAAGAAAGCAACTGGGACGAAAATGAATTTACATTTGCAAATGTAGTAAACTCAACAGGCGAAGCATTAAACAATATGAATATAGATTATATGCTAGTTTTAAGTATAGCCGTTATTCTTATTTCACTTATAGGACTCAAAAAAGCATTCTCAAACAAAATGAATGTGCAAAATGAAGCAATCGGAATCAAAAGCACAAAAAGAACACAAGATGGCTTAAACGCGATTCCTATGCCACAAAGCGACCTACTCAGAGAATTAAAAGAAAGCGAAATTTCAACTCTCAACACAAATTATACAAAACCAAATGTAGCAACACAAAATTATGCTCTAAATTCATACAACAAAGCGCAAAACAAAAATCCATATGTAAATAATGTTAGAAAAGGCACTACTTTGAACCAACCACAAAGAAAAGTATCAAGCCCAATGACACCAGAGCGACCAAAATATTCAGCACCCAAGAAAAATATCACAAGTCAATATAAAAATATTCAAAATTTAGCTACAACAAACGCAATCAAAAAAGCTGACACAAAACCAAACATGAATATGGATAACTTGAAATTCCTTGAATCTGTTACTCAAATTTATGAAAAAAGCGGAAGAAAAGACCTTGCTCAAGGAATTAAATCAAATTTAAGCAAATCAAAAGTTGCAATTTAAGTTTCTAATCTAAATAAAATCATACTCAACCAATTGGTCATTCCGACCAATTTTTTTTACGGATTTTGCGTAGGCTGTAGCGAAGCGAAATGCCGAAGTAGCGAGGGCAGTATTGACGACAAACGAAGTGCAGGAAATATCTGCCCGAGTGAAGCAAAATCCAAGACAGCGAGCGCAAGTTTTTCTATAGCGCGACTGCGCTTAATGAGAGCCGAGCGTACAATAAACCGCACCCAGCAAGTTTATTTTTAGGAACGGAATGGGGGATTTTCAATATCAAACCCAAATTGTTTCCCATTAATAGTTGCTTCAACATCTCTGTAACCAAGTTCTCTTTTTGCTAAAGGAGCTTCAGAATGTATCATACTTATTTTGCCAAAATTACCTCTCATAGCACGAATTTTACCGTTCTTAAAATCACAAACTGCAGTCTCGGATTTGCCTGATGAAAAATCTTTATTTTTTCTATATATTTTTATAGTTGATGTTCCAATATTACCCACATTTACATATTTTTCTGCATTTTTTTGGTTGCAATTTTCATAATAGTATCGCTCTCCAGCTAAGGAATAAAATAGTTTTGAACAACTAAAGTCATTCTCATCCAATTTAATATTTTCTGCAAAAAATGTACCAGTAGGAATTGTCTTGCCAGTCCTTTTCAAGCTATAAGCATAAGGATTATAATATAAATTTTTCTTTTTAGTATTTGCTAAAGTTTCTTCAAGAAGCAATAGTCCATCATCGGAGAAAAAAGCCCTTATCTTTTTACCATCTTTTGAATATTCCATAACTTTTTTAGTTTCTTCCAATATGGCGTCAGCACTATGGTCATATACATCAACTATTTCTTCTGGAACAAATTTTTTGAAAACTTTATTGATTTCATCAGCTTCAATTTCTTCTGGATTAAAATCTTTAATATTAACATCTGAAGTTGGTTTTAAAAACAAATTAAGAGCTTCTTGTGCTTTTTCCACAACACTTTTTGGCAATTGTTCTATGCTTTTAGCAGTTTCATCTATTTCTTTTTGTGTTTTACTAAAGAGATTCATTATTTTATTTTTTACAGCCAAAACCCTATTTTGTTCTAGATCTATATAATCTTCTAGAACATCATCAGAAATAACTTCTTTCTTTTTAATTCCTTTTAAAACGCCTTTTTCATCATATACATATTCTTTAACAAAATTTCGTGCTAAATTCGCGGTACCATCATCATTATTATTCATTGTGGAGCGAATTAATTTACCATTATCATATTCTATTTTGAATTTATCGCCATTTTTATTTAAATAATTAGCTGTTCCAGTAAATAAATCTTCGCCTTTTTTGGCAACACCTGCTTTATCAAAATTTAAATCACTAATTAATGTTTCAGCCGCCGCTTGTGTTGCTTGATTAGCTTTATTTTTCAAAATCAAAACAGTTGCAATCCCAAGCGCAGAAGCTGCAGCAAGCCCAGCAAGAATAAATTTTTTACCATCTTTTACTGTTTTGGTTTCTTGTTTTTGTTCAGATATAACTTTTTTATTTGAAGTTTTGCTTAAATCAACTTGGTTTACATCAGAGATTTTTAGCGAACACATATGCTATTTTCCCTATAAATTGCAATCTATACTTATAAAAAACATTTTTTCCTTTTTTTGCCATTTAAAGATGGCACTATGAAGAAATGTTTACAAATCTAGTTTATAAACTCTTGGATAAGGGTTTAAAGGGTGCAATTTATTGCACCAAACACAATAAAACTATCTAGCCCTAAAAAACCTCTGGCTTGTGCCGCCTTTTCCAATTCTAAGGCTTACTCTTTTCAAACATTTAGGGCAAAAACCAACATAATGTGTTCCTGCTGCGTTTTTATACACTCTTGTGTAAACATTGCAACATTCAAATAAAATTCCCAAATATTTTCTTTTCTCAGCCATAGGTTTACCCAAATATATTAGAAAATACTAAATTCCAATCCAAGAATACGGAAATCATTGAAGCAAGGGCAAGAATTGGCCCAAGTGGCAACATCGAAGCCTCAATTTGTTCTTTGTTTTTTAAAGAAGTCAAAATGTTCCAAAGGGCATATGCAACTCCAAGCAAAATCACAGCTAATAATATGTATAAAAGAATTGGGTTATTGTCTTTTAAATCGGAATATGTCAACGCCCAAAGCACACCGCAAGAAGCGATTGCGCCCACCAAAGAATAAAAAAGTTTATATTGTTTTGATTTGAAATATTTTATAAGAAGCATTGGGAAATAATATAAAATAGCTATAACGCCTACTAAAACAATGAAAAGTGCCAATGTGTATAAAAGTTTTGCACCACCAAAAAACGCACCCATTGCCATCGCAATTATAGTGTCGCCTTCTCCAAAAAACCTGTGTTTTATCAGGATATAACCCAAATTCGCAAGAACTTCAAAAATTATAAAACCAAAAA
>JAZNJP010000162.1:0-5643 GCA_045578125.1 Candidatus Gastranaerophilales bacterium
TATCAAGCATTTTCGCTTAATTTATTTTTCAAATATAACAAATGAAATTTTAGTACAGAAACTAAAACAAGAAAATGAAAATTTAAAAATCAAAAACCATGAACTTGCAATTACCGCCCCAATGGCGCAAAACCAAGCAGCCAAAATGGCTATTTTAAACAGAATTTCAACAACACTTAGAAACTCTAGCATTGATACAAAAACATTGCTTGAAAACGCATTGCGCGAACTTGCGATTGTGTTCGGTGCAAATAAGGCGTATTTTGCAAAATGCGAAAATGAAAACTATACCTTGCACTATGCCTACCCAAAGGGAAATATTGGCGAAATTATTGAATTTGATGAAAATATAAATAGCGAAATTAAACTTGGGGATATTCATTATTCAAAAACAATCAAAGAACACAATAAATCCGAAATTATATATAATCAGGCACACACAAGAATTATTATGCCAATTGTATCAAGCGGTGAAACTTATGGCCTAATCATTATTTTCACCCCCAAAAAAGAACTCGAACATGATGAAAAAGAAATTCTGTTAAATATTCAGCACCAAATTTCAAGCTCTGTTCTGCAAGCAAATCTTTTCTTGCAGATTTCAAAGAAAAAAGAGGAATTAGAAATTGCACTAAATGAACTCGAAGAAACACAATTACAACTTATAAATGCAGAGAAAATGGCGTCTCTTGGGCAATTAATTGCAAATGTGGCACATGAAATTAACACCCCGCTCGCTTCAATTAGTGCAAATAATGAAATCATGGCGCAAATGTTTGAAAAAGAAAATAGTGCAAACACTGGCGAAATACTAAAAGACATAAATTCAATTGACGCAGAAGCAATTAAAAGAATTACAAATATCGTAAAATCCTTAAAAAGGTTTGTGCGCTTAGATGAAGAAGAACTTCAACAAGCAAACATTAATTCAGAGCTTGACCTTACACTCTCACTTCTTCACAATAAAATCAAGCACGGTATCACAATTACTAAAAATTATGGCGAAATTCCTCTTGTTGCGTGCTACCCTAGTATGTTGAATCAAGTGTTTTTAAACATTTTAACAAACGCACTTGATGCTATGAAAAATAACAAAGAAAACCCAGAAATTAAAATTGCAACAGCCGTTATAGGCGAAAATCTTGTTATTAAATTTGCAAACAATGGGGATATGATTGAAGCAAAAGACAGAAAAAAAATTATGGAAGCGGGTTATACAACCAAAAAAATTGGTGAGGGCACAGGGCTTGGGCTTGCAATAAGTAAAAAAATTGTAGATAAACACAAAGGCAAAATCTCATTCACTTCAAACAAGAACCAAACTGAATTTACAATTGAAATTCCAGTGTAGCGCAGGCAACTTGGCGAGTTTATAGAATATCTGACGGATCGACATCAACTATCATTTTAATATCGTCAGGCAAAATAACTTGCTTTAAGAAGCTTAAAATTGTGAAATGCCCTTTGTCGCCAAGTTTATTTTTAACAAGGAAATTAAAACGATATTCAGTTCTGATTTTTTCTATTACACAAGGTGAAGGCCCAAGCAGGATAAGTCTTTCGGAAAGTGCTAATTTTTCAATATAAGAATTTAAGCGATGCACAATCTCAACCGCTGCGTGTTCTGCCCTAAATTCATTTTTTGATTGCAGAATAACTCGAATGATTTTAGAAAATGGCGGATAATCAAGAGTATCGCGAATTTCAAGCTCGGTATTGTAGAAATTTTCATAATCTTGATTTTTTGCAAGTTCCAAATAATCGTTTTCACTATTAAATGTTTGAAAAATAACTTGCCCTTGGTCTTGCCCGCGACCTGAACGCCCAGCAACCTGAGTTAAAAGAGAAAAACCACGTTCTGTGCTTCTGTAATCAGGAAGGTTGAAACTTAAATCCGCATTTATAACACCAACAAGGGTTACGTTTTTGTTATCAAGCCCTTTTGCTATCATTTGAGTGCCAATCAAAATGTCAATTTTGCCAGCCTTAAAATCATTCAGAATTTCAATATGCTCATTTTTTTTACTTAAAATATCAGAATCAAAGCGAGCAATAGTGCAGTCTTCAAAAACTTCTTGAGCAATTTTTTCAACCCTTTCAACTCCAACTCCAAAATTTTCTAAAGCTTCAGTGTTGCAAGTTGGACATGCTTGAAGATTTTTAATTTCAGAGCCACAGAAATGACACTTATGAGAATTTGTTTGCTTATGGTATATAAGCGGAATTGCGCATTTCGGGCACATTACAACTTCGCCACAAGACATACATTGGCTATAATTTGCAAAACCACGGCGATTAATAAGAAGAATTACTTGATGCCCCTCGTCAACCGTTTCTTTAATTCTTTGCACTAAGTATTTTGAAAATATACCAAAATTACCTTCAAAACGCTCTGTTCGCATATCAATTACAGTGGAGCGAGCAAGCTTAGCACCTTGATATCTTTCCTTTAAGACGAAAAGTGAATTTGAATTAACTGCTTCATAATAATCTGAAATATCAGGTGTTGCACTTCCCAAAATTACATTTGCTCCATGAAGCTCCGCTAATTTTCTTGCAACAAGCCTTGAATCATACCTTGGTGCAGGCATCGTTTGTTTGTAGCTTGTATCGTGAGATTCGTCAATTATAATGAGCCCAATGTTTTTAAGTGGTGCGAAAACGGCACTTCTTGCACCAAATAAAATTTTAATTTTATCTTGTCTTAGGCTTTGCCAAACTTTATATTTTTCAGCTTCGCCAATTGAACTGTGCCAAATACCAACATTTTCTGAACCAAATTTTTCAGCCGTGCGCATAGTGAGTTGCGTTACGAGAGCAATTTCTGGTGCTAAAAAAAGTACATTTTTGCCCTCGTTTATCGTTTTTTCAATGAGTTTAAAATAAATTTCAGTTTTCCCACTTCCTGTAATTCCATACAAAAGCGATATTTTTGGGTTAATTTTAACTATTTCTTCATATACTTTTTGCTGAGCGGGCGAAAGTGTGTTTTGAGCAGTTTTTTCTATCCCTTCAAAAATAGTATTTTTAATTTTTGGTTCTCTGTATTTTTTTACATTTTTTTCAAAAAATTTTTCAGGAATTGCGGATTTTAAAACCGTTGGAAGTTCGCAGAAATAATAATTCGAAACAAACTCTAAAAGTTTTAGATAGCCTTCATCAAAAAGTGGCTCAGCTTCAGTAATTTCTGTAATTTCCTTTGCATTTATGCCATCAGCCAAATAATTTGTAAACCCAACAACCCAGCCTGCAATCGTGCGGTTTTTGCCAAAAGGAAGAGTTACAGCTTGCCCAATTTTAATTTTATCAGCAAGCGCATCACCTATTAAATAGGTAAAAGTTTTAGTACCCATTTTTGCAATATTTACAAGGCATTGAGCATATTTATAAGTTTGTGTGGGTGCTTGGTTTTCCATTATATTTTCTATCTAACTTATTAAAAATTACATTTATTGGCAAAATTTCATCTTTGTAATTTGAACTTATTGGAGTAATTTTAAGCGTTGAAGAAGAACCTGCGCTAAAAACTTTTGCAAGAAATTGCATATCTTGAGAAGCAAAATACACAAGCCCGCTTTTCGATTGCATTTCAATAATTCTAAATCCAGAAGCTGAAATTACACCTAGCGTATCCAAATATACAATTTGAGAAGATTGATTATAGTTTCTAATTGGGAGCTGAAAATCTGCAAATGCGGGAGTTTGCACAACAAGAAGAATCAAGAATAAAAAAAACTTAATTTTATTCATCTTTCCAACTTCTTCCATATTCTACATCAACTATAAGTGGCAAAAGAAGAGGATAAACAGACTCCATACATTCTTTAACAAGTGATAAAACTTCATCGAATTCATCTTTATGAACTTCGAGCACCAATTCATCATGCACCTGAAGCACAATCCTTGTCTTTTTGCCAGCAAGCCTTTTATCAAGATTAATCATTGCAAGCTTGATTAAATCAGCGGCAGAGCCTTGGATTGGTGCATTAATTGCAGCACGTTCAGCAAATTCTCGAATGTTCCCATTTCTTGAGTTTAATTCTTTTCCAAGATATCTTTTTCTTCCAAAAATTGTTTCAACATAGCCTGTATCATGCGCTTGGAAGAGGGTGTTATTCATATAGGTTCTGATTTTAGGATATGTAGCAAAATATCTATCGATAAAGTTTTGTGCTTCAAACGGAGTGATTTTAAGAGAAGATGCAAGCCCGAAGCGAGTTTGCCCGTAAATTATGCCAAAATTAACGGCTTTCGCCCTTCTTCTCATTTCGTCAGTAACTTCTGTCTTTGAAACTCCAAAAATTTTGCTTGCAGTAAGTGTATGAATATCTTCGCCGCTTTTGAACGCAGAAATAAGTGCTTCATCTTCACTTATGTGCGCTAATAACCTAAGTTCAATTTGCGAATAATCTGCAGATAGGATTAAATAATCTTCATTGGGCGCTGTAAATGCAGTTCTGATTTTAGCGCCAAGTGCAGTTCTTATTGGGATATTTTGCAAATTAGGGTCAGACGAAGAGAGTCTTCCTGTTGCAGTTAGTGCTTGGTTATAGTGAGTGTGCACTCTTGAGGTATTATCTACAAGGCGAGGAAGAACATCAACATATGTTGTTTTTAATTTCATTAGTGCTCTATGGTCAAGAATTTTTCTTGCTATTTCATATTCCTGTGCAAGCTCTTCTAAAACTTTGGCGCTTGTTGAAAAACCTGTTTTGTTTTTCTTTTTAGGCTTGATTTCCAATTTCTTAAAAAGCACTTCTGCAACTTGTTTTGGCGAATTTAAATTAAAAGTTTCACCAACTTCCATAAATACTTCGTCTTCAATTTTTTTGATTTTTTCATTTAGTTCAAGTGCAAACTCGCCCAAAAATTTAGTATCTAAATAAACGCCAGTTTTCTCCATTTTTTTCAAAACTTTTCGAAGTGGCATTTCAATTTCAAACAACAATTTTTTTTCTTTTTCGGATAGGTTTTTCAAATAAAATTCTTCTAACTTACGAACATAATTAATGAAATCTTCATCAGTCGTTTTGCTTGATGGAACTTCACCTAAACAATCTTGAATTTGCGAGATAAAATCGTGTTTACGAGAACTATCTTTAATGTAGCTTGCAAGTTCCAAATCCATAGAAATATTCGCTTTTGCTTGATACTCTTCAAATTGAACTTCGTTAATTTCGCCTTGATAAGGTTCAAAATCAGGGTTTAAATCAAAAAAGCCAAGTTGTTTTGGAGCACTATCGTCTGTTTGAACAGTTTTTTCATGAGCTACTTTTTCTTCAACCTTATTTTCTTCAAACAAATTAGCGCAATCGCAAGTTTGAAAAGGTGCGAGAATAATATTAATATTTCTTACAAACGAAAAAAATTGAACACTATTAAAATATTCAATAACTTTATTTTTATCAGGAATTTCAAGCTTTGTGTGCTCAAAATTAAAATCAATTTCAACATCTTTTTTAATTGTCGCCAAGTATTGGCTTAAATACGCAATTTCTTTCCCTGTAGTTAATTTTTCAAGAAGTGCTTTTTTTGTAATTTTATCTAAATTATCATAAATTCCATCAAGGGTTTGATATTCACTCAACAAGCTCTGTGCCGTTTTTGGCCCAATTCCTTTAATTCCAGGAATATTATCTGAAG
>JAZNJP010000163.1:0-2663 GCA_045578125.1 Candidatus Gastranaerophilales bacterium
GATAACAAAAGAAGCAAAAGAGAAAGCAATGCTTATATTATTGATAACAAAAGAAGCAAAAGAGAAAGCAATGCTTATATTATTGATAACAAAAGAAGCAAAAGAGAAAGCAATGCTTATATTATTGATAACAAAAGAAGCAAAAGAGAAAGCAATGCTTATATTACTATGAAACCAACAGCACTTCGAACTATAAAAACACTAAAGAATCATATTTTGACAACAAAAGAAGCAAAAGAGAAAGTGGTCTTACATTATTGTGAAAATAACTGTACTTAGGTATATATTAATAGTGTGAAATTACAGCAGCAAAAAATAGAATACGAAAAGAATTGTAAAAACATTTTACTAAATAATTTGCTTATTTGCTTATAGTAATTTATAAAAAATATCTTGACAAAAAGGAAAACATATTGTATAATCTAAACAACAAATACTTATGGAAGGAAATTCTGACATGAAAAAGTTAATTTCAATCGCACTTTCTCTGCTCATGCTCATCTCTTGCTTTGCAATAAGTGTATCAGCAGCAGAAGTTAACTATGCGCAAAACGAAAACGCATCCTATTCTTACACAGAAGACTTAACAGCTTCTTGGTTCAATGGTTTTACTGACGCTTCTTGTGAGCTTCTCACGGACGGAAACATTCCATACGGCGAAACTCCTTTTGAATCTGTTGGTATTCAAGGTTCAAGCAAGGTTGTAACTGTTGTTTTTGACCTCGGTGCAGTATATTCTGATATTAAAACAATCAAATTCTGCGGCGTTAGAGACTCCAATGCTTTCGAAGGCGGAAACAGAAGCTTTTCTGGCGAAAAAACAATTATCAAAGTTTCTCAAGATGGAGAAAACTTTGAAAGAAACAAAGATTTTGAAATGACAAAAGAAAATTGGAGCGAAGATGGCTCTGAAAATGGTTGGTACAACTTTGTATTCAAATTTAACAAGGACGTTAAAGCAAAGAAAATAGAACTCACATTCTATAGCCCAACTTATGTTTTGGTTCTTGGCGAAATTCAAATTCTCAATTACGTACCAGCTCCAATCGAACCCGAAATTCCTGAAGAATCCTCTTCCGAAGAAGAATCTTCCGTAGAAGAAGAATCTTCCGTTGAAGAAGTTGCAAAAGCAACTGTTTATTTTGATAACTCTTCCTATAACTGGGAAAACGTTTATGCATACGTTTATACAGAATATGACGGTGAAAACGCTGGATTCCCTGGTCTTCCTATGACAAAAGACGAAGCAACAGGTTATTACAAAATGGACCTCGAAGGCGTTTTTGCACAGTGGGGAAAAATTATCTTCTCAGAAAATTCTGGCAATGCAGCAAACAGATATCCTGCTGATTTAGAACCAGGTCTTGAAATCGGCGGAAAAGATATGATTTTCGGCGAAAACGCAAGCTGGACAGAATATATCCCAGCAGTTGTTGAAGATCCATTTGATGGAAAATATTTTATAATTGCTTCAACCGATGAAAGAGTTTGGATAAACGTTGAAGATGACGTTAGACTTGTTTCTCCAGATGACTATGAAAACCTTATTGGCAAATTTGTTTGGAAATTCGAACTCAAAGAAGACGGCAAATACAAAGTTGTAAATAAAGGCACAGGCAGAACTCTTGACGTTGACTGTGGCGTTGATGCTGATGGAACAAACATCAGAACTTGGGAAAGCAATGACTTGGCAACTCAGAGATATGGTGTTTCACTTTTGTCTGATGCATCTGAAATCGCTGGTGGTCCCGCATATGTTGTTTCTATTTTCCCAGCTTGCTCTGAAACAAGAGCTATTAATGCTGACGTTGAAAAAGCAAATGTTCAGATATGGACATATGATGCTACCAACGTTAACCAGATGTTTATTATGATTCCTGTAACTGATGAAATGATTACAAAAGAAATCAACTATGCAGCAGGCAAAAAATATACAACTGTTAAAACTAATACTGACGATAGTACACCTTCTTATCTTTCCAGCGGTGTAGATAGTGGTACTCTTCTTACAGATGGTGTTCTCGTTGATGATTTTAAAATGGGACAGGTTAGCTTTGAAGGTGCTACTTCTGTTCACGCAATTACAGTTGACCTCGGTGCAAAACGCACAGATATTGACAAATTAGTATTTGCTGGCTGTCGTGTTATGGGCAACCGTCAGTTTGCTAACCTTACGATTGAAGTTTCCAACAATGGAAAAACATACACAACTATCGATCCTCAAGATTTTGTTCAGATGCGCAATGTAACAGCTGACCCAATGTATGACTTTGTTCTTGACTTCGATAAAGACATTGAAGCAAGATATGTAAGAGTTACTTGTGCTAATGCAGAATATGTATTCTCCCTCTCTGAAATTCAGGTTATTGGTTACGATGCTGAAGGTGGCACAGTAGTTAACCCTGGTGAGAACGAAAATCCTGGCGATGCTGGATTTGTAGTTGTTGCTCTTGTTGCAATAATTTCTCTCGCAGGTGCAGTTATCGTTTCTAAGAGAAAATTTAACTAAGATACTATAAAAGGCTTAGTTTATGTTTATAATTTCAAAGCATTGAATAAATCTTTTGATTTTTCGCTTTAAAAATAACATGGCTTAATAAAAGAGCTAAAGACTATTAGCCTTGCTAAATATCCAAACAGTTAGTTAAATAACATATCCCCTC
>JAZNJP010000164.1:0-5315 GCA_045578125.1 Candidatus Gastranaerophilales bacterium
TATTGTACTTCTGAATCTTCGAAAAATGATTTTATTGCACTCAAAATTTTAATTGTTCGTGCCATTTCTAATTTCAAAAGTGAAAAATCAACCCCTGCGCTTTTATATTGTTTAAATTCAAGAAATGAAAATTATAAATTAAGATTATCTGTTGCGGAAGCATTAGGTAAAATAGGAGACAAAACCGCAGTTGATTCACTAATCCGTGTTGTGAGAAATGAAGAAGAAAAATCCGTTTATGTTCGAGAATCTGCAGCTAAAGCACTTGGCATGTTAGGAGATTTAAAAGCAATTGAACCTTTTGTTATGATTTTACAATCTAAAAAAAGCTTTTTGAGCAAATTTACTTTTTTAAAAGAGCAAATAATTGAATCAATTGGAAAACTAAATTGTGCCCAAGACAGAAGAGTTTTAGAAGTTTTAGAGGAATCTTTGCAAGATGAATCTTCTCAAGTGCGTTTAAATGCCATTGAATCTCTTTCAAATTCAGATTTTTATGAGGCAGATGAATTAATTGAGAAAATGCTTTTTGACACCGATGCAGATGTTTCAGTTGGTGCTTTAATTTCTTTGTATAATATGGGTGGAAAACAAAGAATAGAGCGAGCATTAAGAGAGGTTGAAAATTTCCCTACACATCTTCTTCAAGAAGCGCACGACTTGCTTGATATGGAAGAGGAAGAAGATGAAGAGTAATAATTCTGTGATTTTGCTCTCAGGCGGTCTTGATTCTTATGTTTCGCTTGCACTTGCATCTCAAAATTCGAATGTAGCGCTTGCCCTTATTTTTGATTATGGTCAAAAAGTTTTCGAAGAAGAACTTGAAGCATCTAAGAAAATCGCAGAACTTTATAGTTTAAAACTAGAGGTTATAAAACTCGATTTTTTAAAAAATTTGCTTTTAGAAAATTCAGACTGGGTTCCAAACAGAAACGGGCTTTTTTTGAATATTGCAGCGTGTTATGCAGATAAATATGGGTATAGCGAAATAATTATTGGTGCAAATAAAGAAGAAGCAGGAAGGTTTTCAGATAATTCTAAAGAATTTATTGTTCGTGCAGATGAATTTTTTGAATATTCAACACAAATCCAGCCGAAAGTTTCTGCCCCGCTTCAAAACATGACAAAAGTTGAAATTATAAACAAAGGGCTTGAGCTTGGAATTGATTTTTCTCTTATCAAAAGTTGTTACAATAAAAAAACTGATGCAGGTTTGAAACATTGTGGAGTTTGTGCTTCGTGTTTATATCTTAAAGGTGCGCTTGAAAAATGCCACGATAAAAACTTGATAAAAACTTTTTTTTAAAAGACAATATGGGTATTATGAATACCATTTTTGTTGAAGAAAAAATAAAATATACAGGCAAAGAACTTGCACCCCACTGGATATATAAAAAATTTAACCACATGGGGGATTCAATTTGCGCTTTTTTAGGCGAAGTTGAAGTTAAATTAACTGAAATGGTGGATATTGAAGATGTAATCGACAATTCTCCAATATATAGCAAAGAAATGCTTAATTTTATTGTCGAAATTTTTGAAATTCCACTTACTCAAGCGGTATATATACAAAGACTTTTGATTACCACAATAAAAGAAGAACTCGAAAACAGAGGATTTTTTATTAAAAGAGACGGCGACGATTTGTTCTTTGAAGATGGTAAATTAACGGTTTCCATCGCAACAAAGTCAATAACATCAACACTCATTCATACAGGCATAAATATTCAATCAGAAGGTGCACCAATCAAAGTTTCTGCACTTAATGATATGGGAATACAAGATATAGAAAACTTTGCAAAAACAATAATGGAAAAATTTAACAACGAAATTGAAGATATAAAACTAGCCACAACAAAAGTTAGAGGTGTATTTTGAAACAAGATTATCTCTCATATAAAAAACAAAAATTAAATGCACAAGCGCAAGAACCCCAACAAATAGAAAAAAATAACAAAGAACCAAGACAATTTCCAATGATGGTTGCAGTTTTTGTTGTGTGCTTTATGTTGTTTGTTGTTTTTGTTGCAAAATATGGTTCAAGAGTGGATATTGAATACGGCAAAATGGGTGAAGGTCCTTACGAAACAGTAGAAACTCAAAACGAAAACTTAACTTCAAGAGACGATACAAATTCTGGGTTAGATACTAGACTAAAAGACTTGCAAGATGCAAACAGAGCAGGGAGAATTATCGCCCCAAAAGAAAAAGAAGCAACTATAAAAACAGACAATAAAGAACAAAAAGAAGTTATAAAAGAACAAAAAGAATCAACTCTTCAAAAAATCGAAGAAGTTAAGAACGAAGTAAAAACACAAGTTGAAAAACAAACTTCTGCTCCTCAAGAACACAGAGTTGTATATTCAAAAGTGCTTCTTGGGCATTATTCAACATATGAAGAAGCGAAACAAGCTCAAACTCAACTAAAAACAGCAACAGGAACAATTGCGTTTGTTCGCAAAATGGGCAATTCATATGCTCTTCAAGTTGGTTCTTATCTTGATCCTGAACAAGCTAGAATAACTGCAGCCAAATATAGCAGTATGAATTACTTTGTCTCAATTATAGAGGATTGATTTTATTTATTTTTGTTCTATGATTAAGTAAAATAATAAAGAATTGAAAGGTTAGCCATGTCACAAGTTTGCGAAATATGCGGTAAAAAATCAATTAAAGCAGCGAAAATTTCTTTTTCACACAAACAAAATACACACAGACAATTGCCAAACTTACAAACAGTTAAAGCAAAAATTAATGGCAGTGTGAAAACAATTAAAGTTTGCACTTCTTGCATTAAAGCTGGGAAATTCGAAAAAGCATAAGAGCCCAAGAAGCAAGGAGCGGACTTTAGTTCTGCGAACTTTTTAACATTTATCCCGTCTTAACTATTGTTGAGAGGGGATTTTATGTTTAATGTTTTAGCAACTTATATATATGAAATTAAAAAAGGTACTAAGCCTTGTGCGCTTGTAACTTTAAATAAAAATAGACTTGAATTTGCGATTAAAAAAATTGAAAAAGCAGGTTTATTTTATTTTGCACAGTGCCCTAAAAACCATGCCCAAATTCAGAAAATCAATTTGTTTTTTGGTGGGTGTGAAATAATACAAGTTCTTGAAAACATAATTACTTCTGATTTGGATAAATTATGCAGAGAGCATGACTTTATGCTTGGTATTTTGCTAGGGTATGATATTAAAAAACAGTGTGAAAGGTTTTTGGAATTTACCTCTAAAAAGCCGATTTCTGCGTGAATTTAATGAATTTTAAAACAAATATGCTATATTTAAGATATGTTTGGTTTTAATTTTAAATTAGACGACTTTCAACTGGAAGCAATTAACCATATTCAAGAAGGTAAAAGCGTTGTGGTTTGTGCGCCAACGGGTGCAGGAAAAACTTGCATTGCGCAAAGCGCTATTCATTTAGCAATTGAAAATGGAAAAAGAATATTCTACACTACACCACTTAAGGCGCTATCTAACCAAAAATTTTATGATTTCCAAAAATTATATGGCGAAGAGCATGTCGGTCTTCTTACAGGCGATACAACAATTAATCGTTCGGCGCAAATTGTTGTTATGACAACTGAAGTGTTTAGAAATATGCTCTATGGCACAACTTTTGGTTCTCTAAAAGACAATTTGCAAGATGTGAAATACGTTGTGCTTGATGAAGTTCATTACATGAACGATGAAGAAAGAGGAACTGTATGGGAAGAAAGCATCATTTATTGCCCTTCAGATATTCAAATTATTGCACTCAGTGCAACTGTTGCAAACTCATTGCAGCTCACTAATTGGATAAATACAGTTCATTCTAAAACAGAACATGTTTGGACAGATTTTCGTCCTGTGCCACTTAAATTTTTCTATTATGATAGTTCAAAACCAAAAACTGTTTTACCGCTTTTTACACAAAATGGAAAAGTTAATCCAAATATTAAACCAGAAAGTAAATTTAAGCATTTTAAAAACCCAAAAGGAGCAAGAAACCCTGTTGTAGATATTGTTTCAGCGTTAGATGAAAAAGAAATGCTTCCTGCGATTTATTTCACATTCTCAAGAAAAAAATGTGATGAAAACGCAAGAAAATGTTCTGGGTTAGACCTTTTATCTAAAGAAGAACGATTTGAAGTTACAAAAATAATAGACGAATACATTGCAGAAAATCCTTATTTAGAAAATAATCCACAAATTCAGCTTTTAAAATGCGGTGTAGCTTCGCACCATGCAGGACTTCTGCCTGCTTGGAAAGTTCTTGTTGAGAGGTTATTCCAAAAACATTTAATTAAAGTTGTGTTCGCAACGGAAACGCTTGCGGCGGGAATTAATATGCCAGCTAAAACAACAATTATAAGTGCTGTTTCAAAAAGAACAGATGCAGGGCACAGAATGCTCACCGCAAATGAATTTTTGCAAATGTCGGGTCGTGCGGGCCGTCGCGGAATGGATGATGTTGGCTATGTTGTGGTTGTTGGTACTCCTTTCCAAACGCCTGAAGAAGTTGGGAATTTAGTTAAAAGTAAATCAAATCCGCTTGAAAGTAAGTTTTCGCCAACATATTCAATGGTTCTAAACTTATTGCAAAGATTTACTTTAGACGAAGCAAAAGAACTTATTTTAAAAACTTTCGGGTATTTTTCAAGTTCACAGAGGATTGAACCATACATTGATGAAATGGTTGAACTCGAACGTAAAATTGATGAAATTGAAAATTATCCATGTCATGCTGGGCACAGTGCTCAAGATATGATGGAGTTTTTAAAATATAAAAACTTGTATGTTCAATATCGCACATTATTTAAAACGCTTAAAAGGCAATCAAAACAAAAGAAAGACGGACTCCCAGAAGATGCCCTTAAGATTTTAGAGCAAGCAAAAGAATTTAGAGCAAAAATGGAAAAATATGCTTGCGAGAATTGTAAAAGATATGCAAAACATAAAAAAGAGCTTGAAATTGTTGTTCGTTACGAAAGACGAATTAAAAAATTGCAAAAAGAAATTGAATTTCAAAAAGACATTTATTGGAATAAATTCTTAGCGCATAAAAACATTTTGGAGCAAACAGGGCACATCAAAGAAGATTACCCAACAGATAGAGGTAAAACAACAATGGGCCTAAGATGTGAAAACGAACTCTATATATCAGAAATTATTCAACAAGGGTTATTAGATAACCTTATGCCACAAGATTTAGCAAGCGTTGTTTGCGCACTCTCAACTGAAACTATGCGTCTTCAAGACGGAACAAGGGTAAAACCACCATCAAAGGCAACAAGACAAACTTTAAAAAGTCGGAGGCCAAGCGGTCTT
>JAZNJP010000165.1:0-4618 GCA_045578125.1 Candidatus Gastranaerophilales bacterium
TATCAAGGCTTATGTAAAAGAAAAAATCGGCAAAGTTGCAGCTCATTACGATCAAATCCAAGGAATTGATACCATGCTTTCGGTTATTAAAAACCCATCAGTTGCAGATTCACACATTGCAGAAGTAAATTGCAAGCTTGCAGGCGAAATCATTCGTGTAGAAGAAAAAGCAGAATCTATGTATGCTTCAATTGATTTGGTTGCAGATAAATTAAGTAGGCAAGTAAAGAAATTTAAAGAAAAAAATTTAAAATCTAAAGGTGGCTCAGAATCAATCAGGACTTCTGTTACAGAAGCAATTGAAACTACTGAAGTTGCCGAATAATACATTAAGGAATGTAAATTTTTAAAAAATTAGCAAAATATTTTATTTTTGTGTTTTACTTAAAGTGTTATGAAACTTGGTTCGATAAATTTGCATAACGTCTCTATGAAGTCGAATGGGCAAACGGGTGGAAGCAGAAAACAACAACAAAGTAGCCCCCTTGGATTTCCCGAGCATACGAGCGAGCGCATAATAGAGAATAGAAGCGTGCATTTAATTAAGGATAAGAGCGAGCTAATAAATCATAATATCAGAGAGCATAAGAGTAATAAAATAACTACAAATACGAGCAGACCCACGAGAGTACACAATACGAGTGGGTCTGTTACGTTTAAAGGGTTAGGTGGAATTCTTTCAAAAGCAAGCAAAGCGGCAAGCGGAATTTCGGACAAACTATATAAACTTGTTGAAAGTAAAAAATTTAACAGAGTAATCGAATACGTGTTTAAAAACGAGGCAATGTTTGCAGCTGTTATGTCTCTCGGACTTGGCGCAACAATCAAACCTATTTTAACAATTATGATGCCAGGGGCTGAACAAAAAGACAAAGTCAGCATTGCGGCAAAACACATTGTTTCAGCAGTTGTTGGATATGCTCTTTCATGGCTTGTTTTAAAACCAATTGGTGTTGGCGTTACAAAAATTACCAAAAACCCAGCAAAATATTTAAAACATAATCAAGAATTTTTAGATAAATTATTAACAAAAACCACAAAAGAAGGCTCGAAAGAAGCAACAAGCTACTCTGATGCATTTGATGCATTCTGGAAAAACTGCGCAGATAGTGTTATTTCTCCAATGAAAGCTGCCCTATGTGTTATTTTCACTCCAATGGTAACAAATATATTAAATAGCGGCAAAAACAAAAAAGCAAAAGAAACAGAAGAAATAGAACATGATTTAGTGTTATTAAAAGATTTTGATGCAAATAAAATTAGTGAATTTAACGCAATTACAGGAGGTGTAAAATGATTCCTCCAGTAAGGCCTAATGTTATATTAAGCGCAGCGAGAAAGCTCCCTAAAAAGACAGAATTTGTTTCACTAAAATCTGCAAAGAAAGGTTTAGATAAAATTGTTGCAGCTGCAACTAAAGATTCAAAAGAGCTAACAGGTTTGCCAAAAATTTATGATGTTGTAACAGATAAAATTGCTTTTGCAATTGGCAAAATCGCACCAACAAAACCAGCTGATTCAATCATTAAAGGTTTACAACATTTCAAAAAACCAACCCCAAGAATGGCGGATTTAGCTTCGATTATTTATACAATCAAATTAATGACAGATACAAGCAAATCTAAAAAAATCGAAAAAGAAAGAAAACCAGCATTAATTATCAACTCAGCGCTTGTTACAGTTGCTTCAAGCACACTTGCAATGCTTGTTGATAATGTAACAGACCCAATTCTTAAAGAAATGGGCAACAGATATGCAAAACTTGACCCTGCAACATTCAAAAAAGCTGAAGCAAGCATCAAATCTCAAACAAAGCATGCCGAAGAATGGTTATCTAATGCAGATTTTGCAAAAGGCTTAAGCAAATTTAAATCATTATCAATATTTACACTCTTAGTTAGAATTTTAGTTCCAATTCTTTCAATTCCAATTACAGGCAAAATCACCGAATGGTTCGTAAATAGAGGGAAAGAAAAAGAACAACAAGAACAAAAAGAATTAGCTAAAGCACAAAATAAAAATTAACTAAAGAAATGTCCTCTTTTTGAATTTAGTGTAATTGTGTCAAAAGAAAATAATGCAGCAGGGCGCTTAGAGCCAGCTTTCGTTGTTTCATTATGCTCAATAAGCATTTTTGTAGAAAGAGTTTTTTTTCTGAAATTTCTTTTATCTAAATCTTTTTTCAAAATTAATTCATAAGACCTTTGAAGCTCAGTAAGAGTAAACTTTTTAGGTAACAATTGGAATGCAATGGGGCAAAGTTCAAGTCTTTCGCGAGTTCTTTTAAGCGAATATTCAATAATTTCTTTGTGGTCAAATGCAAGTGGTGGCAAAGCTTCAACCGGGAACCATTGAACATCTGAAACTTCTTCAGAATTAACTGCGCCAAGTTTTACATCTTCATATCTTAAAAGAGCAAAATAAGCACAGGTGATAACACGAGAATTTGGGTAACGAAGCGGATCACCAAATGTGTATAATTGTTCAAGATAAACATTTTGGACATTTGATTTTTCTTTTAAAATTCTAAGTGCTGCATCATCAAGATTTTCACTCAAGCGCACAAAGCCACCTGGGATTGCCCAACGATTTTTAAAAGGTTCTTTCGTTCTTTTAACAAGCAAAACTTTAAGCATATTTTCATGCAAAGTTAAAATCACGATATCGACCGTAATTTCATGCGTTTTAGTTTCTTTAAAACCTGCGACCATAACTAAATTGTACACCAAAGAAAATTTTAGTCAAAATTGTAAACTAATCAACAATCTTGCCATTGAAAACATCAAGATAATTTTTAGTTTTATCAGAATAAATCAAGTCATTTGCTTTATTTTTATGCTTTTGCGTTTGCTCACTGGAGTTTGTTTGGCGTGGTTCAACATAACTATCTGTTTCAGGTAAATTGTCATCAGAATAGTTCTTATTAACTTGTGGAGCGTCATCTAAAATAGGTGGGGCAGATTTTACTTCAATTCCAGATGGAAAAGAAATAATCTTATTTCCTTTTGGAACTAAAATATGAGAAATTTGAACATCTCTAGATAAAACATGTTTTAGCGCACCCTGAAGTGTTGCAACAGTAGTTTTAGCACGATTTAAATTGTTTTGATTAACAAAACCAAGCGTTAATATATCGCCCTCGAGCTTCACAATCTGGGGCATTTGCTTATAAAAAGCATTAGTAACAGGGCTTTCAATGCAAGCAAGAACAGCATCCCATACATTATCTGCACCAGATAAGACTTGAGTTTGGCAAGGCACTTGCTCTAGCTGTTTTACACTTTGAATAGGTTGATGAAGTGGTTGAGAAACTTGAGGTTTGGTTTCTTGTTTATGAACAGGACTTAATTCGGTATCTTGCGTCATTTGAGGTGTTTCAGTTGCCTCTTGAACCTTAGGCTCTACTTTTGCAATTTCTTTTTTAGGGATTTGAACAGAATTGATTGCAGAAAGGCCAGATGAAACTTCTGGTAAAGTTTGAACATTGGCATTAGAGAGCTTGTAAGCACCATATGAACCTTGAATTATGAGTAACTCAAGCCAAATATAAGGATTATTTGCTGATTTAATATTTTTATAAAAATTAATTGTGAAATTTAAAAATTTAGAAAGATTTTCTGCTTCAAAAGTTTCATTTGCACCATTTAAAAGCTCGATATCTTGTTTAACAAGTGTTGTAAATTTAGATACAATTTCAGGATTTGATGCAGATTTAACAATAATTGCGTTTTTTAAAAAATCAATCAAATTATCGGTCAAATTTCTTGGCTCTGAACCTTTTTTCAGTAAGTCATTTACTATTTCAAGAGATAAAATAGTGTTGCCAGAAAGAATAGCATTTGTAAGTTCAAACATTGGTTTGAAAGAAACCTTACCAACTAATGACTCAATTTCTTCGCGAGTTATTTCTTCCTTCAAGCCCAAAACTGCAACTTGGTCCAAAAGAGCTAAAGAATCGCGCATTCCACCGTTAGAACTTTTTGCAATTTCAAATAGAGCATCTTCTGAAATTTTAATTTTTTCTATGTTGGCAACTTCTCTAAGCTTGCTAACAATATCATCAATTGTAATTCTTCTAAAATCATATCTTTGGCAACGACTCACAATTGTTTCCAAAACTTTATGTGGTTCTGTTGTTGCAAGAATAAATATTACATTCTTAGGAGGCTCTTCAAAAGTTTTTAAAAGCGCATTAAAAGCGTCTTTTGAGAGCATATGCACTTCATCTATAATAAATATTTTATATCTACCATTAATTGGCGCATATTGAACTTGAGAAATTAGCTCTTTGGCATCATCAATACCCCTATTTGAGGCAGCATCAATTTCAATTACATCTAAGCCAGAAGCGTTTGTAATATCAACACAACTCGCACATTTTTGACAAGGCTCAACAGAAATTCCTTCAGCACAATTTAGGGATTTTGCAAAAATTCTTGCTGAACTTGTTTTGCCAGTGCCTCTTGGGCCACAAAATAAATATGCATTAGCGATTCTGTTTAATTCAATCGCATTTGACAAAGCTTTAACTAGGGCCTCTTGACCAATTAAATTAGAGAACTTTTGTGGTCTATACTTTCTAAAGAAAGGTAAATACTTTTCGCTCATAACAAAAATA
>JAZNJP010000166.1:0-5424 GCA_045578125.1 Candidatus Gastranaerophilales bacterium
AAACGTTAGAAACTGCAAAGAAAAAATTAAAGAACTAGGTTTTGAAGTTTTAGAAGGTGAAAATATAGACAATACTAAAATTTTAATCAGATGTAAAAATGGTTTAAGTGAAGAACTATTTGAAAAACATAACATTGAAGACGAAGAAGAAAGCGAAAATTCAGTTTTATTTTTGTGTGGAATTGGAACCAATAAAGAAAAACTAAATAAATTGCATAGCGCTCTCAAAAAGTGCAAAGAATGGGCAAAAACAAATAAAACAGTACAAGCAGAGCCATTTCCGTGCATCAAAATTCAGCCACATAGAGCGCACAAAATTAAAACAACAATCACAAGCAAAAACAATGCACTCCATAAAATTTCTGGCGAAACAATTATCCCATATCCGCCATGTAGAGGTATAATATACAAAGGTGAAATGATTCAAGAATATCATCTTGATTTTATAGAAGAAAATGTTGAGGTTATAGATGAATAAAAACAAAAAAGCAGTAATTATAGTAATAGATTCAATGGGCTGCGGTGCACTTCCAGACGCCGAAAAATATAATGACGAACTAACTGCTAACACATTATGCAACATTGCAAACACAACAGGCGGACTTAATGTTCCAACTTTTGAAAAACTTGGATTAGGCAACATTTTACCAATTAAAGGAGTGAAGCCCGCAGAAGCTCCTCTTGCAAGCTATGGCATTGCAAAAATGAAATCCGAAGGAAAAGACACAACAACAGGGCACTGGGAAATCGCAGGGCTTGTTCTTGATGAACCATTTAAAACATATAAAGAATTTCCAAAAGAATTAATCGATGAATTTATTAAAGAAACAAATTGCGGGGGCATTTTAGGAAATATTCCAGCCTCGGGCACAAAAATTATTGAAGATTTAAACAACGAACATCAAAAAACAAAATACCCGATAGTTTACACTTCAGCAGACAGTGTATTCCAAATCGCAGTTGACATCGATGTAATTCCCGTTGAAACACTATACAAATGGTGTAAAATCGCAAGAAAAATTTTAGATAATGGTTATGGAATTTCAAGAGTAATTGCAAGACCGTACAGGGTGATTGACGGCAAACCAACAAGAATTGGCGGCCTTCGCCATGATTATTCAGTTGCACCACCTTCTGACACAATGCTAAATAAAATCGAAAAAGCAGGCGGAGAGGTTTTTGGCGTTGGAAAAATTAATGATATTTTTGTAGGCTCAGGTATAACAAGATATGTAACCACCTCATCAAATGCAGACGGGTTAGAAAAAACACTTGAAACAATTAAGACTGATGACGCAAGTTTAATATTCACAAACCTTGTTGACACAGATATGCTATTTGGACATAGAAGAGATGTTGAAGGTTACAAAAAAGCAATAGAGGAAATTGATGCATTTTTGCCAAAAATAATTGATGCAATTTCAGATGACACAATTTTAATTATCACAGCAGACCATGGCTGTGACCCAACACACAAAGGCACAGACCACACTCGCGAGCAAGTTCCATTTTTAATTTATGGCAAAAATTACGAGCCGAAAAACGAAGGCATAAAAGAAAGTTTCACCTTCTTGGCAGATGTTGTGCTTAATTGGCTTGAAATCTAGTAAACTTTAAACAAGCGCAAATTTTATTTTTTTGGGTTTTATATAAGCAACACGAGAAAAGGATTTGCAAAGTTGAAAATAGCACCAATTAGAAACAATCAAAGCTTTAGAGCAATTTATAAATTCACAGTAGATTACAATAAAGATGAAGACATAGATAAAGTTGCAATATTATCTAACGCGATTGAAGAAGGGATATTTACACCATTATCAAAAGAAACCTCTCTTGTATATGAAAACCCATATGCACCTTCTGTTGCACAAGATTTTGCATATTACTATAGAGAGAAAAATTGCGACGTAAATTGGGCAAAAAACCACGCAAAAGGCCTAGGAATTGAGCTTCCAGAATATTTACACACCAAAAAAGCAACTCAATATCTTATTACAGAAGAAGATGCAAAAGATTTAAAGAAAACAATACTTAAAAACCCTATGACATTTATCAAAACTGGGCTCGTATCAAAAAGAATAATTAAAAAAGCGGGCGATGATAAAGATACGGCATATTTAAGGTCACTTGGGAAAATAAACCAATATGGGCAAGAATTATTTAATAAATTCATAAAAGGCAGAGAAATTATAGATGTAGAACTTGATGATTTAGTTCAAATTGATAGCATAGAAGATGCACCAGATGGCAAAATTGAAGCCACAATTGAAATTGTAAAACCAGCAAATAAAGATGGTTCAAGCGAAATTTCAGGCCTCACAAAAGAAGTTTAAAAGCTAATAGTTTTTAAAATTTCAGGAAATTCTTTAATCATAAGCTCAGCAAATTGAGCCACATCAATCTGACTTGCAACCACATCAATTAATTCTCTTGGCAACTCTTCCACCATGGGAATTAAAAATTCTGGTTCTAAAACTTCAAAACATGGAACAATATCTTCTTTGTTCAAAGAAAGCATTGGTCTTGAAATTGATTTTTGGTCTAGCTGAAGCATAAGCTTTTCATCGTTTTGACACAAGAAGTATGTTAGCGTTTGTTTTTGGAACTGATCCATATTAAGAACAAAACGATTAAACTCGTTGTCGTCTAAATTATTCATATAGTCAAAAATTTCAGATTTTCTTTTATCTTGAAAATTTTGACCTGTAACTTCAAACATTATTTTGTTTAAAAACTTCTTGTTAAATTGCTCAAAACACTCCATTATCGCCTTACGGTCAACTTCCGTGTTTTGCAAGAATGTATCAAGCTCCTCTTCAGGCATAAGCTCAACAATATTAGTCAAAGTAAATTTCTGGAAAACAACTTTTAAAAGTTGCTCTTGAGGAAGCTGATTCATAAGTTTCATAAGCATTTCTTGGCTAAAGAAATTTAAGCCCCAAGCAAGTTGAGCAGAAGTTAAATTTTCGAGAATTTTGGCTAAATCCTCTTCATTAAGTGTACTTATAATTAAATATCTATTATTAATATTCGCTAAAGTTAAAAGCTCTGAAAGTTCTTTGGGGTCTTTGATTGTATGCGCAAACCTAAGAGCATCAACATTGCCCGATTTAACCTCTTGTTGGATAATTTGATCAACAGTTTGACCACGGTATTGGTTAAGTCGCTCCGTGTTGATATTGAAGTGCCTCGTGAGGTACGATAGATTTACGTCTAATTCAATCATAGATACACCTAAATATATAAAAACACACTAGAATATCTAAAATCAATAGACGGAATTTTTCTTACAAAACTTTACAAAACAAATAGATAATATAAACTTTTGTAACAAAATATAAAGGAACAGCAAAAAAAATTTTTTAGGCGATTTGACTCATTACGTTTACAAGCAAGAAAGGCTATTATAATGAATGTAAAATCTCTTTCAATGTATCAAGTGAAAAACTTTTCATCACCATACATGACAAAACCGTCTTTTAAGGGCGTAGAAAAATTTGATGAATACACTCAATCTTTTATGACACCAAAAGGCATAAAAATTGATAACTTATTTGCACTTGAAAAAGATATAAATATTTCACAATCAGATTTCGATCCCAAAAAAGAAGAAAAATTAAACAAATTATATGAAGGTGGCGTACACATTGCTGTTCGCAAAAACTTAGATTCAAAAGAAATTCAAATCACAAATGATAAAGGTGAAGAAATTCTTTACGCGCAAGCAAAAGCAGGAAAAAATGCGCCAGTCTTGGAATATACAAAAGGGAAATACAACCACAATGTTGTAATTTCAGATAAATCCTTGAGAGGCAAAAAAGCAATGTTTCTTCAAGGAAGCAGAATTGAAACAAGAGATGGCGAATTTACATTAAGAATTAATGACCCTAAAAAGAAAATTGAAGCAGGTCAACTTGCATTCAAGGGCAATTTATTTATTTCAACACTAAATAAAGAAGCAAAAACAAAAGAAGCGGTTGAAAGATATTATGATAAAAAATACTATCTAGATGCACCTGAAGGCGATTTTAAAGAAGTTGTACAAAAACATAAACCAAGCTTACTTATTCCTGCAGGTGGCTTTGGCGAAAGATTTGAAAATGTGAGCAACATTTTAGGTGATGGCACAGAAAACAAACCATCAAGCTACTTGCCAAGAAACGAAAACTATAGAATTATGGGCACAACACTCAATATGGGAGCGCAAGCAGGCATTATTGATGAAGGCGAAGAAAAAGATGTAATTAAATATTTAAGCCAAAACCATGAATTAGCAAAATCAGATAAAGTTGCACATGTAGACGCATATAAAACAGATGGTGGCGCATTTGCAGAAGCACTTAAAAAAGAAATTATTCCTGAAGATAAAGATGCAATCATCTTAAACGCAGACATCTTCACAAACGCAGATATTACAAGAGCTTATAATGCACTAAAAACCCTGCCCGACGCAGCTGCTGTTATTCCATACTATCCAGTAACTGAATCAAGAGCAAAATCGTTTGGTTTAATTGGCGTTGAAACAGATACTAATAATAATTTAGTTATTAAAGAATTTATCGAAAAACCAGAATACATTAACGACCTTCCAGAAGATGCAACTGAAGAACAAAAAGCAGCACGCGAAAAAGTTCGTCTTGCTGAAATTGGCGATAAATATATGGCAAACCCAGGAATGTACTTCTTAAGCAAAGAAGCAGTTAGTGTATTGAAAAATCACAACTTTGGAAAAATGGGCGATGTTGGCCTTGGCGCAGATTTAATGCCAACAATTGTACGCCTTGCACAAGAAGGCAAACTTGTTGATAAAAATGGCAAACAAATGAAAGTTTACACAGTACCTCTTGAAGCAAAAGGCGGAAAAGCAGCAGTCTGGGATGATATTGGCTCTGCTGAAGCATATGTAAACATCATCCACGACGTTGCAGAAGAAACAAGAAAAAATATTGATACACCAGAATATAACAAATATTACGGTGTACCTGATGCAATCTTAAATGATATCGCAAGAAGCTCAAATGTTCAAACAGGCGTTATCACAATGACCCCTGAATCTGAAAGAGCCGTTGCAGATTTCAAACAAAAATACAATATCCTTGATATGGAAGGAAATATCATAGTTTCATAAACTAATACTACCCACAAAAGAAATTCCAGCGGCCACTACGTTGGAATTTTTTTTTATTTTAGTAAAATAAATATAATGGAAAATTGTTATAACATTTTAAATATTCCAACAAATTCAACTCTTGATGAGATTAAATCTGCATACAAAAAATTAGTAAGAAAATATCACCCAGATATAAATAAAGACAAAGGTGCTGAAGAAACATTTAAAAAAATTAATATGGCGTTTGAAATATTATCAGATGACATTAAAAGACTACAGCACGATACCCTTCTTGGTATTATGCCAAGCGCAAG
>JAZNJP010000167.1:0-2246 GCA_045578125.1 Candidatus Gastranaerophilales bacterium
AACAAAATACACAACATTTGAAACTCTTTCTTTAATAAAAGAAGGTAAAACAGTAGAAACTGCAAGATTTTATAACGATAACAATATAGCTTTTTACACGTATAAATTCGAAATAGTAAACAATAAAATTATAGCTGGCGACGAGTGTGAATATGATGAAAACGGTCATATAGAGATTGAAAGAAAATTCTCTAACGGCTATAAAAACATGAGTTTTACAACATTCTATCCAAACGGCATCATTGAATCAAAGGGTCAATTCAGAGAAAATCCTCAAACAAAAACCATTGATTTTAAAGAGGGTGATTTCTACAACTATAACAGGCAAGGCAGAATGATAGGCAAGACCACATACAAAAATAATAAAGAGGTAGATGCCTTCATTTGGAACTACCACCCAAATGGCGAATATAGCTTAGCTGGACGAATTAAAAACGGCAAACCAAACGGCATTCAAACCCTATATTATGATAATGGTAAACCAGAAATGAAATCTAATTTCTTAAACGGAAAACTACACGGAAAATCTATAAGCTATAGCTATATTGGCAAAGTTAAAATGATTGAAACATACTCAAATGGCGTGCTAAACGGGAAGAAAACTGTTTACTACAAAAATGGCAATGTGAAATCAGAAGCAATATTAAAAAACGGAAAACTTGAAGGTCCCTTCTTTGCTTACCACGAGAACGGCAATATGGCAGCAAAGGGCGCATATTTAAACGACAAAGGTAATGGTAATTGGGTTAAATATTTTAAAAGTGGAACTGTTGAAGCAGATTGCAATTACAAAAATGGCAAAAAACACGGAACTTGCAAAAAATATTGGGAAAACGGCAACTATGCCTATATCGACTTTTTTGAAAACGATGAACTAAAAAGTCGCCGTGCGTTCAATGCCTATGGAAAAGAACTATGGAGCCAAAAATATTAAACCGATTAGAACCTAAATTCTACTCGGTCATATAAACAATTACGTTTTTGAAATCCATATTGTTTTCTTCGGCAAATTGTCGAAGAAGCCTTCTTGATTGTCTGTCAAATGTTATATTTCCGTTTTTATCTTCGTGAACTCTCGGATTGTCTTTTATTTCTTTTTTAGGATTTAAGTTACTAAAAAGTTTTGAAGCAACCGAAAGTTCGCCTTCGGTTGAAATGAATTTTTCTGCTTTGTCTAATTTTGTTAAACTTTCAATTTTGCCATCTTTTATTTTCGATTTATACGCATCTTTATTTCTTTGAGTTGCAATATAAAACCAAAGCCCACTTTTTGTTTCAACCCTACTTGTCGGCTTCATCATAATCACAAGTTTTTTATATTTTTCATCTTTTGGATTGAGCAAAAATCTCGAATATTGCCCTTTTTTAGAACGATTTTCAATATTGAATATATTTTTATATGGTCTATACATCACAAGATCATGCATATACCCTTTAACCCATGTCTTTTCTGTAGGGGACCCGTCTGTTGTATATTCGCCAAAGCTTATTCTATTAGGAAGCCTTTGTGCTTTTGGAGCACCTTGTATGTTATTCAATGTGTTGATTTTTGCAATCTTCATAAAAACCTCTCTTTGTGTTGCCAATAAAAAACACAAGAAAAAATATTTTTGCTATTTTTGATAAGCAATTTTTACGTTTTACAAGTTTTATTGCGATATGAAATTAAATTTATCGCCACAAACATTTAAAAGTCATTACAGATTTAACACAAGCGAAGCGACAAGTGATATTGAAATGCGCTTTTTAACGATGGAAAATGAGAAATTCCAATTCAAAGAAAAGCCGACCGATGATATCAGGTTATTAACGCAAGGAATTTATGGCGAAGGCTTTGTTAGCGCGAGCGATAAATATGATAAAAAAATTGAAAGCATTTTAGCAAGCCGCGGAATAAAATTTGAGAAAACGCCTCTCGATGTTATGGTAAGTCAAGATAGCGTTCTTTCAAGGGTTGAACAACATCCATCCGACAGAAACAAAGACTACTATCTTCTTGATATAAACCCCGAAAAGTTCGATGAAATTTTCAAAGAAAGCCAACAATACATAGGAAAATTTGGCAAGGGCGGAATCGACGGAAGATATGGCAACTTTATTAATTACATGGAAATTGGAATGCCAATTTATGCTTCAACTGTCGTAATTAGAGAAGAAAACAACAAACCTGTTATTTCATTTGTTGATGGCAGACATAGATATAGCGTTATGCGAGACTTAGGCTTTGATAGAATTCCAATTTCAAT
>JAZNJP010000168.1:0-4106 GCA_045578125.1 Candidatus Gastranaerophilales bacterium
AAAAAACTTGCAAAAGTTTACAATAAATACACACTGAAGTTGCCTTTTAATTACGTTTTTTCACAAAAGGCAATTCGACTTTTGATAAGATTAATCCCTAGTAAAACAGCAAGGCGAAATTTAAAAAAGAAATTTCATATATACTAATTTATTTAATTTTGTTTTGTCCTGCAAGTGCATAAAATTGTTAAAAAATCTCGGCAAAAAATATTCTTCAGCACTTTTAAAATGAAAAAAGGGATAAGTATGATTAGGAAAATAAACACGGTCGTTAATTTTTGTGGAACTCAAAAGAAATATACAGCACCACTTGCAAGTAATTATATTAAGCAAGATCGTCTTGTTGATACCTTTATTAAACTTGCAAAAATTGATTCAGGCTCCAAAGAAGAATTGGCAGAAAAACAAATTCCAAGTACTGAGTGCCAAAAAGAAATGGCAAAAGTTCTTGTGGAAGAACTAAGGAAGATTGGGCTTGAAGATGTCAATATAGATGAAAATTATATTGTGAGCGCAACCCTAAAATCAAATTTAAATAAGCCTGCAAAAACAATAGGGCTTATTGCACACTATGACACAAATGAAGATGCGCCAAATGAAAATGTGAAACCACAAATTCACCGATATACAAATGGAGATATTAAATTAAAAGATGGTACAGTAATACCCGAGGAAGATTTAGCACCTTATAAGAACCAAGAAATTATCACATCAGATGGCACAACTCTTTTAGGGGCAGATGATAAGGCAGGCATAGCGGAAATTTTGGAAGTGGCACAAATTCTTGTTCAGAATCCAGATATAAAGCACCCAACAATCAGAATTGCATTTACACCAGACGAGGAAACAGGCGCTGGTATATCAAAATTTGATATAGAATCTTTTGGTGCTGATGTTGCATATACTATTGATGGAAGCACCCCAGAATCAATACAAAATGAAACTTTTAATGCATATAATTCTGAAATAATAATTAAAGGAAAACAGGTGCACACTGGGTATGCCAAAGATAAAATGATTAATTCTCTTGAAGCGGCGGCTTGGTTTGTCGGCAAATTACCTGAAAACGAAAAACCTGAAAAAACAGAGAATAAGCAAGGTTTTTATCACATCGAAAAAATTTCAGGCGATGTTAGCGAAACAAAAATAAATATGTTAATTCGTGACCATGATTTAAAAGAGGCTAAAAATAGAGTAGAATTTGTAGAAAATTTATGCAGAGAGGCTGAAGAAAAATTCGGTTGTAAAATAGCAATAAATACAAAAGAAAGCTATTTGAACATGAAGGAATATATAGATAAATATCCTGAAGTTATGGAGAACGCCATAGAAGGCATTAAAAGAAGCGGACTTGAAGTGCAATGCAAGGTGGTTAGAGGCGGAACAGATGGCTCCGACTTATCTTCAAGAGGTTTACCGACGCCAAACCTTGGCGCAGGCGGTATAAATTTCCACTCAAAAACAGAATTTTTACCTGTTTCAAGTTTGGTTAAATGTAGTGAAAACATATTTAATATTATTCAAACTTGGGTTGAGAGAAGTTAAAATATTTGACTGTAATTTTTAAAATAAAATCGTGTTTAAAAAATATTTTAATGTTGTTTGTAATTCTAGCACTTGTTTATGTTGCTTATGAATTTCCTCTTTTTTGGGAAGTATATTCAATAAAAAACATTGATGTATCATATAAAATTGGACTTGAATATTATAAAAAAGGAAATTATATAAAATCTATAAAACATCTTGCAGGTGTTTATTATGGAATTTTTCCAGAAATAAAAGATGTCTTGTACGCAGATAAGGCTGCACTTTTGAATACTTTTGGAATGCAAGAGTGGGCGAATGAAACCATAAAAAATGGGCTCAAGGAAAACCCTGATAACAAAATTTTAAATATAATGTTGGGTTTAAAATATCTAGAAGATAAAAATTATCTTGAAGCTGAGAAACACATCATAAGAAGTGCGACATATAAAGATGTAACATCTAGTACATATGCAACTCTTGGTGATGTTTATTTAAAATTTGATGAACCAAAAAAAGCCATTAAAGCATACACCAAATCTATAGAATTGGCGCAACAATTAAAAACAGAAGAGCAGAAAATGGCGCGCATTAAATCTGGATATTTAGGCAGAGCAAAAGCTTATTTGCTTGCTGGCGAACATGATAATGCGCTAAGTGACTATGAATTTTTAACAAAACAAAAGCTTGTTCCTTGTATTTCTCCTGCCCAAGTTTATTACTTGATGTCTATATCAAAAACTGGGCTTAAAGATTATGCTGGCGCATTACGTGATATAAATAAGTCTATTTCTCTATCTAAAATTCCACCTGCAAAATATCAAGCACAGAAAAGTTTAATTTATTTAGAACAAAAAGATTTCAAAAAAGCAGGCTTATTTATTGGCTATGCCCTAAAATCTTATCCAGAAGATAAGTATGCAAATGCAACTTATGCTCTTATATTGCTCCAAGAAAAAGAATATCAAAAAGCCCTAGAACATATAAATAATGCTTATAAGAATATTGAAGAGCCATTTTTATTAATACTTAAAGCGCAGGCTTTGTATGGTTTGGATAAGAAAAAACAAGCAATAACTCTTATGAAAAAACTAGTGGAACAATATCCTTGTGAAAAAGAATTTGAAAAAGTACTAAATAAAATGTTAAATGGCGGGGATTCTCTTCATGGTTCATATGAAGCCATAATTAATTTTTTTGAAAATAATCAGTAATTTAAAGACAAAATTTTTGTTCAGGAGTTTTGTCTTTATATGAGAGTTGCACCTATACCAACAATATCATTTCAAAAAACTTTAGTTAAAAAATGCGCTATTCCAGACAAGAAAAATCTTGCATATTCTTGTGCGATATACAAACTCGATTTGCCTGAAGATGTTGATTATTTTTCAAAAGCACAACGTGATAAAAAATGGGATAATAACCGTTTCCTCGATGAGGTGGAAAGTTGCTTCCAGTGTGCAATAGAAAATGAAAGCAACTATGTTTTAGAAAATAAAAAAGGAGATTGCCTAGGCTACATTTCAACATCTGATGATAATGAAAATAAAATTAAAGAAGTTCTATTTCTTGAAACTTGCCCGCATTATGCTTTGTCGAACCCTAAAAGAGGGTTGAAATATGTGGGGGAAACCCTTTTGTCTTATGCAGTTGAAGTTGCAGACAAGCAAGGTTTTGAATGCGTGAGTGTTCCAATTGTTTCAAGCAAAGCAGAAGATTTTTACACTAAAAAATGTGGTTTCGAACAAGACTTAGAAGATGCTTCTGGCGAAGTTTCATTACCTAGAAAAGATTATCAAAATTTATTAAATCAAAATCAAGAACATTTAAATGCTTGTGAGCAAAAAAAATTCTTTTCAGTTTTTAAAACCAAAAAAAGGAGAAAATAAATGAATATATCCCCATTAAGTTTTGGACGTATTGTTAAAGTTAATGCACCGTTAAATATTGCTCAAAAAGTGGCAGATATTGCAAATAGTAAAAAAGAGCACCCGCTATCAAGAACAACAAAAAACATTTTTCTTGATTCTATGACAGAAGATGTCGTTGCGTTTGGTTCGCCAAAAAATGCAAGTGTAACATATTTGTTTAGTGGTGCTGACGCCAAAAAAGCAATGGATATAAAAGGAGAAATGATTGACGAGTGCGATAAAATGTGCTCATATTACCACGGTGAAGATGATTTAGTTGATGCTGCGTTTGCATCTGCTGCTGAACGTGCTGGCAAGAAGTTAAATGAATTAATTGAAGGCACAAAACACATTTCTTCAATAAATGTTATCCCAACAAATGATGGTTCAGATATTAAATTTATTGATTTAAATGCGTAGGAATAATTAGTTTATTTGCTGAATTATTTAATTAATTTTTATCTTTTCATTTTTCTTTCTTTGACACTCAGGCGCCGTCACGCAAAGAAAGAAAAATGAAACAAAAAGAAAGAAACCTCGGCTCTTGTTTTTATCTTGCCATTTTTTAAATTTTTATCTCAGAAACACAGTCGAGCTTTTGCATTTAGCTATTTTTAAAAGAAAATATGCTTTTTATACTTTAATTTAAGTTTAGACCTTGCATAATCTCTC
>JAZNJP010000169.1:0-2740 GCA_045578125.1 Candidatus Gastranaerophilales bacterium
ACAGAACGACATGGCTACGATCCGACTTTGAAACAAAAGTTAAAAATGATGGCGAGAGAATCGTTGAATTTTACGCGCCACCTTATGATAAACAAAAATATACTGCTACGCTTGAAATTGTCCCTTTAAGTCAAGATTCTCAAGGTATCTGGCAAGTTGCTGATAATTCTAAATTCCCTTACAAAAGCAAATTAGATGAAAATGGCAAAGAAACGGGTAAATTTGAACTATCCGAAGAACGTATTTCGGCTTTTGTTGCTGGAGATAATATCTCTGGGCCAAAGGCTTTTGGCTATCGTTTCATATATGATTCAATTGATGGAAAACTTAAGCAAAAAACCGCTCTTGAGCCTGGGCTTAAAACCTATAATGGAGACGCAAGTAAAGCAGGTGCTGATAAAATCTACAATGTATACATAGATAAAATTGGCTCTGTCAAAAAAAATGGCCCAATGTACCATATGCTCCCAGATTCTTACTATAATGTAAATTGGGCTAAAAATCCTCCAAAAAACAGTGAAATCAGAAACCACGTAAACATGTTTGGCGGAAACATTGAAGGTATTATTGAACAAGTTAAAGCTGGAAAGCTTGATAACTATGGCTTACTTATGACTACTCCACTTTTTGGTAAAGATGATATTTCAAGCCATGGCTATTGGCCAACCAACCCTTACCAAATTTCAAGCACCAGAGGTAGCCTACAAGATTTTAAAAACCTAAATTTTGAATTATACAAAAGAGGCATTCAATATGTGGCAGACGGTGCATTTACTTCCCAAGGTATTTTGAGTCCATTCTTTCAACATGTTATTAGACACGGTAAAAATTCTCAATATTCAAATTTCTTCAAAATTGATAATAGTACAAATGCTGCAACTGGAACTTACAAATTACGTATTCCAATTTTACCTGATACCGATGTTGATTTAGAAAATATCAGATATAAAGTTGTTGAAAAAAATGGCGAAAAATATATTCAATTCTATGATAAGCGCCTTGTTAAACCAGAAGATGCTCTTGATAAAACTAAACTTATCAAATCATATGACCCAGAACTCGTGAAAAAATTCCCTAACATCAATACTCACGAACACTCAATCACGCCTTACTATTTCAACATTACAAATGAAACAAGAAAAAACATTATTGAAAATATTATACCAAATGAAGGCGAACCAATTTCTAACCTTGGCGTACGTTTTGATAAATTTGCAATTGTTAGAAAATCAGATGCAGGGGGTCTAAACTTTTGGGATGGTAATCTTGACTTAATTAAAATGAACACAAGTAATAAAGTTGTTCGCAATTATCTCTATAACATTGCAAACTACTGGACAAAGGCAATTGCCAATACATTGCTTTTAGAAACTGCTGTTCTTAATAATTCTGATCCAGAACAAGTTAAACAAATTGCAATGAAAAATGGAATTTCTGAAGCAGATTTTGAAGAAATTAAAAAGAACATTCAAAACGAAGATTACTATCTGGAATCATTTGAAAATCTTGCTGAAGAAGATAATTTAATTCAAAAAGAAATTCTTAAATTCCCTCTTGAATCAATTGAACTTTCTCCTGAAATTACCGCTGTTCTTGCTTCTCCAAATATGAGTGCGAAAACACCAGAAGAAATTGAAAACGTAAAACTTTACGATTACTATGATAAAGTTGTAAATAAAGGCGTAAACACTGTTCTGCAACAATTAGATAAAGAGCTCCAAGCTGTTGGCGGTGAAAGAATTTATGAAGATGAAACAGACACTAAATTAACTCAATATGGCGCAGTAATTGCAAAAGCAATCATTCCTGATGTTGTTAAATATATTTTCTCGGCAGGAATTTTAGGCAAAGATAATGTTGAATTTAACCAAAATGGCGTTGTTATTAAAGAAAATAATGTAACTTTGGCTAAAATTCTAAATTGTTCTTCAACAACTCCTGATGAAGAAGAAAACAGGGTTTTTGCTCGTCTTATGTCTGGCGCGCCTTTGGGTGACGACTTAACAAAAATAGCAAAAGTTTATACAAATAAATTTAAAAACGTTTCTTTCGAAGACTTGCAACTTGCTCAAGCGATAATTGAAAAATCTGGTGCAGGTTTAAATTGGAGATATGATGCTGCTAAAGACATTGCAGACCTAGACGCTGTTCGTGGTGAAAAGGGTCGTTTTGATAATGCTTTTGATGTTCCAGTTGACTTTTGGAAAAATTTCACAGATGAAATTAAAAAAGAAAATCCAAATGCATATACAATCGGTGAAATCACCTGCTTGAGTGAATTCAAAAATAGCGCAGAAGGTACTTACTATATTGATGATGAAACAACTGAGCGCAGATTTTATGAAAAAACAGGCATTACCACTGGTACAAACTACTCTTATCTCTATAGCTCTTATCCTGAATTAATAGATAGAAGCACAGAACATGGCTATCATGATGGCAAAGATTTAGATGGTCTAAAATCGGATTACAGCAGATTTTACAATGCTGGCACTCTTCCATTTATAAATAATAGTCATGTATTTACAGACAACCATGATAAGCCTAGAACAATGCATGGTTTTGTATTCAATACTGAAATTTTGCTTGCAGATGCCGAAACTTACTCGGATAAGAAAAATCTAGCTGAATTAAGAGCTGAATTAGGGCTTGATCCTGATGAAGATTTTATTTCTTCGCGCGGGCTTGCTGGTTATGATTTGTTCAAAAGAGCAATTGAAAATTCTGAATTAGAAAAACA
>JAZNJP010000170.1:0-2815 GCA_045578125.1 Candidatus Gastranaerophilales bacterium
AAGCCCGCTTGGCCTCCGACTTTAATTGTTTGGGCAATATAGTAATAAATAGTATAAATACCCATTATTATAAAATATTCCCGCCCACCATCAGGCGATAATTTATCAAGGCTCTTTGTTTCAGGGAAAAAACAAAAAACCCATAATAGCAAGACTGCAAATCCAACATAGCCTATTAAAGAGAGAAGATTAAGACAAAAATAATTTCTAAAATTAAAAGATGACATAAACAAATTATAGCATATTTATGAAGGAGATAAGATGACAAAAAATTTAAATTATAAAAATGAAATTAATAATTTGGCTCGTGATGCATATTATTTTGCAAAGCAAAAAAATCTTGGCTTTGCCTCAATACACAATGGGGAAGTCGATGCTTTTAGACATATATATTCTTCTGCAATTTTAACAATTAAATATGGTGAATTGGCACATAACTTATCAAGTTACTTGTATGAAATTGCTCATCAAAATCCGAGTAAAGAAAAAATTATGGATTTTTATAATAATCAAGTTGGGCAAGAAATCGGAGAAAGATTTTCTGAGAGTATGGGTAATCTTAATCTAAAAAATGATAAAGACATCAAGAATTTCATTGCTTTTGAGGTTGAGCAATCAATGAAAAACCAGAAGGCAATCACATCATTGGATGATGAACGGATTGAGTTGACCTTGAAAAATATGCCGGATCACCCATTTAGGGTTTATACAAAAGAAGATATTGATAAAATGCCAACAGAGGAGTTTCTCAGAAATGAGAAAAATATCCTAAAAAATATGGCAAATAATAAAATTTTAACTAAAGCAGAGCTTCTGCGACAACAAGAAAAGGGGGTAGTAGTCTACGTAAATTCTTATACCAAAGACGACGGCACAGTCGTCAAAGGGTATTATAGAAGTAAGCCGAGTTTTTGAAACTGGGGTTAATTTAACCCTTCAACAATTTTTTATAATCTCTTTTTACTTTTTCGTAAAGCAATTTTAGCTCGGTTTCAACTTTTTGGCGAATTAGTTCAATTTCTTCAGGGTTTGCATCTTTATCAACATAAATTGGTTCACCATAAAGCCCAACTGTGTCGATTCCTGTGAGAGGGAAGCGCATTTCGTCCCAAGATTTGAATTTTAACATGCCTATCGAATCGCTATACCAAACATAAGGAACAATCGGCCTTCCTGAAAGTTTTGCAATTTCAATTGCGCCTTTTTTAACCACTCTTCTTGGTCCGCGAGGCCCATCAATTGTGATTGCGGCACTTATTCCTTCGTTTAATGTTTCAATGAATTTTAGTGCAGCACCTGCGCCACCTCTTGCGTATGAACCTCTGATAGGCTTTAATCCAACTGCTTCGCTTGCCGCCGCCACCATGTCTCCATCTCTTGATTTTGAAACCATAACCGCAAGGTCAGCTTCTTTTACAAAACCATATATGCCGCATTGATGTTCATGCCAAAGCGCTATAATTGCAGGCAAATCTTTCGGAAAATTAATATTTTTGCATTTGAAAAAATGCTTTTTAAAACGATAAAGCCCGCTGAGCAGTGCAGATAATATTTTTGTTTGAGTATCTTTTGATATAAATTTTATTCTAAATGCCATTTTATCCTCTTAAATCGCTTGCAAGCTTATGTGCCATAAGCCCTTCTGTGTTTGCTAAAATTGATGAATATTTTGATAATTCTTTTGAATAATTTTTGTCTAAATTTTGATAAGTTTGAATTTTTATAAAATCAAAAACTGATAAACCACCTCTATATCTTGCAACTTTGTTTGTTGGGAGCACATGGTTTGTGCCTGAGCAATAATCGCCAAAAACTTCTGCGCAGTATTCGCCAATAAATAGTGAACCAAAATTTTTGAATTCTTTCTGACGAGCAATAGCTCCTTCAAATTGCAATTCTAAATGTTCAGGTGCTCTTTTGTTTGCAAGTTCAATTGCTTCATCAATACTATCTACAATAATTGCAATGGATTTTTCATAAGCCACTTGTGCAACATTTTTTGTTTCAAGAGTTTTGAGTATTTTTTCTGCTTCATATTTAACTTTTTGTGCGAGTTCATATGATGTTGTAACTAAATACCCGCGAGCGTCTTTGTCGTGTTCTGCTTGAGCTAAAATATCTGCTGCAATAAGTTTGGCGTTTGCTTTTTCATCTGCGACAACTAAAACCTCAGATGGGCCAGCCAAAAAGTCGATATCTACTTTTCCGTAAACATATTTTTTAGCGCCTGTCACAAATTTATTCCCAGGACCAACGATTTTATCAACAGGCGAAATTGTTTCTGTGCCATATGCAAAAGCTCCAATAGCTTGAATGCCGCCGAGCCTGTATATCTTATCTGCTCCTGATAAGTGCCCTGCAACAATTGTTTCAGGCTTTATGTTTGGTGAAGTCAAAATAACTTCTTTAACCCCTGCGACACGAGCTGGAACAATTGTCATACAAGCTGATGACGGCAGTGGATAATTTCCTCCAGGTGCGTAACATAGAACTCGTTCAATTGGTGAAATTCTTTGTCCTAGAACAGAATTTCCAACGTTCATCTCCATTTGTTGAATAGAGTTTATTTGTGCGCGAGCAAATTCTTCAATGTTTTTGATTGCGTATTTAATTGCCTCAATCGTTTCTCTATCAACCGAATTTAGCGCGGATTCTATTTCTTCTTTTGTCACTTCAAAAGCATCGGAGCTTTCAGTGGGCACTTTATCAAACATTTTAGAATATTTGATAATCGCGCCATCACCTTCTTTTTTAATTGCTTCAATTATTTCTTGAACAGAAGAAATGTTTTCATATTCTATATCTTGCAGAAATT
>JAZNJP010000171.1:0-2929 GCA_045578125.1 Candidatus Gastranaerophilales bacterium
TGTTTACGTTTTGACCACCAGCACCACCTGAGCGCATAGTATCAATTTCAATATCATCAGGGTTAATTTCAATTTCATTTTCAAAGTTTTCAAGAAGTGGAATAACCTCAAGTGACGCAAAACTTGTTTGTCTTTTATTATTTGCATTAAATGGCGAAAGTCTAACAAGCCTGTGCACGCCATGTTCTGCCTTTAGATAACCATACGCATATTCGCCTTCAACCTTAATTACGGCAGATTTAATACCCGCTTCTTCACCTTCTGTGCCATCTATAATTTCTGCTCTAAAATCGTGTTTTTCTGCATATCTTAAATACATTCTCTCAAGCATTTGTGCCCAGTCTTGAGCATCAACACCGCCAGCTCCTGCGGTGAGTGTAAGCATAGCGCCTGATTTATCATATTCCCCGTTTAACATAAGTTCAAGGTCATATTTATCAAGCTCAGAAGAAATATTTTTCATCTCTTCAATACTTTCTGCAATTAAAGTTTCGTCTTGAAGTTCAAGTGCAACAGCTGCATCATCGAGAGAATTTTTTATTCTTCTGATTTTATCTAGCTTTTGTTCAATGCCTTTTTGTTCACGAGAAAGACGAGCAGAGAGTTCTGAATCATTCCAAATTTCTGGTTTTTGAAGCTCTAAAGATATTTTTTCAAGCTCAGCTTTTAAATTATCCTCGTCAAAGATACCTCGCAAGGTTTTCAACTCTTCCAGAGAGTTCAGAAACATTTTGCTTTAAGATATCTTGCATAATTAAAAGCTTTCTTCTAATTCCTTCAAGTATTTTTCAATATTTTCAGTTGTTTTAACTGTGCCTTGTGCAGCATTAGGTCTTCCGCCACCTCTTCCATCGAGGTTTTTCACAAATTCAGATAATATTTTGCCTGAATTTATGCCAGCTTTTACCATGCCGTCTGTCGCAGAAGCAAATACAATTGCGCTGCCGTCTGCTTTTTTACTTACAAGGAACACGAAAGAATCGCCAAGTTTTGTGTGGAGCAATTCAATTCCTGCTTTTATTGCATTTTGTGGAAATTCTTCAATTAGCGAAACAAAAACTTTTGCGCTAACTCCACCAAATTCAACTTCACGAGCTCGAGATAGGAATGTGTTGAATTGATTTTTAGCATTTTGGGCTTCCATTGCGCCAATTTTTTGAGTTAACTCATGATTTTGCGCTTGAAGAGTTGATATTTTTTCATCAACTTCGTTGAAGCGAATTTTATATTTTTTAGAAATTTTTTCAATTTCTTTATATCTTTCTGCTAAATAATCAAAAGCGGATTTAGAGCAAACCGCTTCAATTCTTCTTGTGCCTTGAGAAATTGCGCTTTCAGAAATAATTTTAATAAGCCCTAAATTTTTTGATTCACTTGTATGTGTTCCACCGCAGAGCTCTTTAGAGATGATTTTGCCATTTTGTTCAAAGCAAACAACTCGAACATCATCTTCATATTTTTCATCAAATAAAGCGATTGCGCCTGATTTTTTTGCTTCTTCAAGCTTCATTACATCAGTATGTTGTTTGATTTCATCTAAAATCCAAGCGTTGATTATTTCTTCAACTTTATTGATTTCAATTTCAGTCATTGCACGACCAAATGAAAAGTCGTAACGACATCTATTTTCTTCAACTTGTGAACCTGCTTGATGAACTTCATCGCCTAAAACTTTAATGAGCGCTGCTTGCAAGAAGTGAGCAAGTGAATGGTGTTTTTCAACCAATCGTCTTCTTTTTGCATCAATTTTAGCAGTCACTTTATCACCAACTTTAAAGTTGCCATTTGCTTGGTGAACATAAGTTTTTTGGACTTTGAATGTGTTAAACACAGGATATTCATTACCATTTACAATAATTACACCAGTATCTCCCACTTGACCACCACATTCTGCGTAAAATGGGGTTTTATCTAAAATCAAATCAACAGGTTCATCGTCTTCAACTTCTGTTAATTTATTCAACCCACGAACAAGCCCAACAATTGTTGCTTCGCATTCATCTTCAGAATATCCGACAAATGTTGTTTCAGGGTAATCAACATAAACTATATCGTTTGCAACACTTGTTTTTTGAGCACTCGCACGAGCTCTTTCTTTTTGCTCTTGCATGCAGTTTTTAAAGCCTTCTTCGTCAACTTTCAACCCTTGTTCTTGCCCGATTTCACGAGTGAGCTCCATAGGAAAACCATACGTATCATATAATTTGAAAGCTTCTTCGCCTGAAATTGTGTCTCCACCTTCAGATTTTATTTGGGCGATAATTTCTTCAATGTGTTTCCAGCCTTTTTTCAAAGTGAGCTTGAATCTTTCTTCTTCTTCTAAGAACAAGGCTTTGATTTTTTCTTGATTTTCTTTTAATTCAGGATAGAAATCACCATAAATTTCAACAACTTTATCAACCAAAGGTGCAAGGAATGGTAATTCTAAGCCTAAAAGATAACCATGGCGCAATGCTCTTCTTAAAATCATGCGAAGCACATATCCACGGCCTTCATTTGAACCTTTAATGCCGTCTGCCATCATAAATGAAACGCAACGGAGGTGGTCAGTTATTATTCTTAAAGAAATATCTGTTTTTGGGTTTTCTTTATATTTCTTGCCTGAAATTTTGCAAACTTCTTCAAGAATTGGATATAAAAGGTCTGTTTCAAATGTTGAATTTACGCCTTGGCAAACCATTGTAATACGTTCTAAGCCCATGCCTGTATCAACATTTTTCTTTTCAAGCGGTGATTGGTTGCCTTCTTCATCTTGGAATAATTCTGTGAAAACTAAATTCCAAATTTCAACCCAACGGTCGCATTCGCAAGTTGCAATTGAACAATCATCAGAACATGCGAGGTGCTCACCAAGGTCATAATGTATCTCGGAACATGGCCCGCAAGGTCCTGAAGCTCCTGGAGGGCCCCAGAAATTATCTTTTTTGCC
>JAZNJP010000172.1:0-1713 GCA_045578125.1 Candidatus Gastranaerophilales bacterium
AAAAGAATGGCATGACAGGCTCTCAAAAATGAAGGCAGGGGGCTATAATGCTGTAGATATCTACTTTTACTGGAGTTTCCATGAAGAAAAAAGAGGCGAATACGACTTTTCAGGCTACAAAAATATTGAAAAATTGCTTGAAATTGCGCGTGATTTAGAACTTTTTGTTATTGCTAGACCTGGTCCGTTTATTAATGCTGAAGTATCGGCAGGCGGAATTCCTTATTGGCTTTTAAAAGAAAAAGACGTAATTCTTAGAAACAGAGATAATGGAAACTATATATACTCTCCAAAATACATGGATGAAGTTAAAAGGTGGTATACAAAAATTGTCCCAATAATTAATAAATTTGATAATGTTGTTCTGTTTCAAATTGAAAATGAGTATTCAACAAACGGCGGAGAAGAAGAATACATTAAAGAGCTTTACGATTATTCAAAAGATTTAGGGGTAAAAGCGCCAATTTTCCACAATGACGCATATATAGCAGGTCTTTATTCTGATGTTGTTGATATTTACGCATGCGACCTGTATCCATACATCAACCCAAAAGCTAACTGGAGAGAGGATTTATACACTCTTGACACTTTAGATAACTTAGAAGATATGACGAGTTATTTTAAAGAAAACGCTCCAACATACATCGCAGAGCTTCAATCAGGTTGGTATGACAAATGGCTTGGTACAGGTTACGATAAAATTCGAGACGATATGGGCTTTGAACATATCAACATCATGACAAAAACCGCCTTGGCACAAGGCGTAACTGCTTTCAACCATTATATGACAGTAGGTGGCACAAACATTGAAAATACAAGCTCAGATGAAGTTTATACAAGCTATGATTTTGCTTCACCGATAAGCGAATTAGGAATAATAAAAGATAATTTTCATAAAGCGAAAGAAATAAATTATTTTCTTGAAAGTTTTAATTTAGCACACACGGTAAGAGTTGATGGCACGCCAAATCCGCCTGATAATTGCAAACATTGGACAAGAGAAGACTTAATAAATAATTGCAGGTGGCATTTTGTTAGAAACTTAAATTTCGCGCAAACTCGAGTTGCAAATTGTGACCTTGACCCATTTGAGATGAAAATTTTGCCTGAAAACTTAAAACTCATGGGGGCTGAGGTTATATCATCAGGTCTTGAAATTTTTACTCGATTAAAAAATGGAACAAATGAAACCATATTCTTGATTTCGGACTATAAAAATTCAATCGAAATTAAGGATAATAAAGGTGAAATACATAAAATTTCTGGCGACAAAGATGATTTTGAAGAAGTTATAATTGGCGATACAAAATTCATTTTTGCTTCCCATAAAACATATGCAACAGGTTGGAAACATAACAACGAATTGATTTTTGGCGCAGATTTTATTTATCCTGATGGCAAAATAGCAACAACTACCACAAGAGAAATTAAGACATACAGTATAGAAAATGAGTGGGGTTCAAAATGCATTGTGCACACAGTGCCCGAGACAAAAATTAAATTAACCGATTTTGATGTCGCATTTTCAGCACCAGAACTTGAAGAAGGTTACAATTATTCGAACTGGAAAAAAGTTGAACAAAATGATGATGGCACACTCAAAGACGCTTTTGCGCTTGATGTTTATAGTGAATTTATCTGGTATAAAGGTCGTATTTCAAATAAAATAAAAGAGATTTCAATTAGCGCTAGGCATATTTTTGCAATCTATAT
>JAZNJP010000173.1:0-2504 GCA_045578125.1 Candidatus Gastranaerophilales bacterium
ACATTTTTTCTAAAGTTTCAGCAGTTATAAAATTCAAACCTCTTTCAATCATAGAAAGTGTGCAGTTATTCATATTCAAAAGTTCTGCCATTTTCTCTTGCGTTAAATGTGCCTTTTCTCTATAAAATTTTAATTTCTTTCCAAATTCTTTTTTAATGTAACTCATATTCAAAACCTCTATTTTATAATTTTGAATTAAAATTAACGAGATTAACAATGCTTTACAATACTAATTCTATGTGTTAAACTTCTAAATCATGAACAACCAACCAAAAATCACCGTCATAACAGCAAGTTATAACTATGAAAAATACATTGGAGAAGCAATAACTTCTGTTATCAATCAAACATATTCAAATTGGGAACTACTTGTTATAGACGATGGTTCTAAAGATAATTCTATTCAAGTTATTCAAGAATTTTGCAGAAAAGATAGCAGAATTAAACTTCTAACTCATGAAAATAACGCAAACAAAGGTCTTCCTGAAACAATAAAACTTGGCTTGAATCGCGCGAGTGGTGAATACATCGCATTTCTTGAAAGCGATGATATTTGGCATAAAGATAATTTATCTGAAAAAGTTAAAGCACTTGAAAAATACAATGGCGCAGATTTCATTTTTAATGGCGTTGAATATTTTGGTTGTTCTCAAGCGCAAGAAAATATGCGAGCTTGGGAGGAAAATTTTATTAAATATTTAACGAGTGAAAAAGATAGTAATAAAATTTTAAGACATGAATTAATCATAAACCATGTTGCAACATTTTCATGTGCTATGGTTCGAACCGAAACCATAAAAAAATGCAATTTTGTGGCTCCGTTTAAAGCATATTTAGACTGGTGGTTATGGTCGCAAGTGTTTGCAGGTGGGAAAGTTGTATACCTTGAGAAAAAGCTAACATATTGGAGAAAACACGAAGATAGTTACCTTCAAACATCAAAAATTGATTACACATTTAGAAGCAAATTGACAAAATTAATTTTCAAAAATCAAAGAATTTTGAATTTTATATATGCACTAATCAATAAAAAAAGAATTCAAAAATTATTTAGACCACAAGTTAATAAACTCAATAATATTTTAGTTGATAAAATGATAAGAAATTCAGGCACAAAACTGGAATTTTATACAATTGTTTCATAATATACTTTTGCTTTGCATGCCTGTAATTTTTCCTACTTTACCAATGTGAAAATTTAAAGTATTTTGTTATTGTGAATTAAGGGGGACAAATGAAAATTAAATATATACCTCAATATGTTTGTTGCGACGAAATGATTTTAGATATAGAAGGAAATATTATCAATTCAGTTGAATTTATTGGCGGTTGCATGGGCAATTTATCTGGAATTGCGAGTCTTGTGCGCGGAATGACGTTCGATGAAGTAATTGAAAAATTAAAAGGGATAGATTGTGGTGGAAAAGGCACAAGTTGCCCAGATCAGCTTGCAAAATGCTTGCTTGAAGTGAAAAATCTGCAAGAGCAAAAAATTAGCGGAAAAATTTAATTTTATTCAACCCGAATTTTATAACTAGCGGGTATAAAACAGTTAAATAAATGCTAAACACAAAGAAATTCAAGAATGTGCCCCAGTTTTTGCCAAGAACTAAAATAAAACCTTCTCTTGAATGTGAAAGAAGAATAATTAATGGCACAATTCCAACCAAAAATCTTATAATTCCTTCTTTTTTTGTTTTTGGTAGTTCAAAATTAATTAATTTTTTCTCTGTAAACCAACCTAAAAATGCTCCAAATGCGTATCCTGCGTATAAATATGAGCTTGATTTCATCTTTTCAGGATTCACCAGAAGCTCACCATTCACATAATCAAGCGGAAAACTTTTGAAGTGAATGTACAAAAGAAGCCCAAAAGCACAAAATGAGCCCAACAAGAAAATGATTAAATCGCCATATTTATATTTTTCTGCTTTTTTGAGTGCACAAAACATTGTAAGCATTACAACAAGGCTTATTAAAAACCCAAAAACCACATCTTGAATTGTATGCACGCCAAGATAATTTCTTGAAAGCGCAACAAGAAAGATGATAACAAGCATCAGAGGAATAATTAATTTTGTGGGTTTAAGAAGCGCAATGCCACCAAAAAGAGATGTCGCCATAGTTGTATGCCCACTTGGGAAAGAATACCCGCCTGCAGTTTTAAGAACTTCTGCGCTTGGTTGAATTCTTGAGCTTAAAATCCAAGGGCGATAAATACAAGCCGTCATTTTTAAAAATTGGTTGAAAACCTCGGCAATTCCTGTTGAAAGAAGCAAAAAAGCACCTTGTTTTTTATTTAAACACCAATAAAAAATTGCGATAATGACAAGCGGGATAAGAATTTCGCCAAATCTTGTAATGAAAACAAAAAGCTCATCGAACTTGCCTTCTGTAAGTGTTCTGAAATTTTGCAAAAAGATTAAATAATCAATTTGAAAATCTAAAACTTCCGGTGTTTTTAATATTCCAAACATAGTTTTTATTGTATCATATTTAGTGAT
>JAZNJP010000174.1:0-2860 GCA_045578125.1 Candidatus Gastranaerophilales bacterium
TCATAGTTATAACTTGCGGTTATAACAGTAATTTTTGGTAGCTTGTTCATAGAAAAGAAGGTAGCATATAAACATATGATTGTAAATAAAATTATATTTTAAAGTATAATGAAGCTATGAAAATTACTGTTTTGGTTGAAAATAATTCAAGAATAGATAATTACCTGCTCTCAGAACCTGCTCTATCTTTATTTATTGAGCACGGGGGCAAAAAAATCTTATTCGACACAGGTTATTCTGATATATTTTTGCAAAACGCAATAAAGCTTGGAATTAATTTAGAAAACATAACAGACATTGTTCTTTCTCACGGACACAATGACCACACAAGAGGGCTTTGCTCTCTCAAATTAAACAATAAAAACATTAAAATCACCGCTCACCCAAACATTTTTGATGAAAAAATAGGGGAAGATAAGATTCATTACGGTTGCCCAATTTCAAAAGAGGAACTTGAAAAAAATTACAGTTTAAATTTAGTGCGAAATGTTTATAATTTGTGCGATGATTTATTGTTTTTAGGCGAAATTGAAAACAACAAAACAATTGATATTGATGATTCTGCGCTTGTTTACACCACACAAAAAGGGTTGTTTATAATAACTGGTTGTTCGCACTCAGGAATTATAAACATTGTAAATTATGCAAAAAAAGTGACTGGAATAAATAAAATTTGGGGAATTTTGGGCGGTTTTCATTTGGTAAATAAAACCGATGATGAAATTGAAGTTATTTCTAAATTTTTTGAAGTTGAAAAAATAGAATTTTTAGCACCTTGCCATTGTTGCAGTTTAAATTCAAAAATTATTATCTCTAAAAGAAACAAAATAAAAGACATTTGCACAGGCGATGTTTTGAACATTTAGAAAATTGCAAACTATACGTTTTAACAATTTTACAAGAGTTATTTCCTTTGGAAAGACATAAGAAAGTATAAAATAAAGTCTATACAATGTAAAGTATTTGTATAGTAAAAGAGAATTTATATGAAAAAGAAAATGTATAGAAGTGGCAATGCTTGGGCGTTGTTAATACAGAAAGCTATTTTGGAATTATTGGATATCGACCCTGAAACAGACGAATTAGAACTCGCTGTTGAAAATAAAGTTTTAATGGTTAAAAAAGCAGAACCTAACAATTAGAACTTTTTCATATTAAAAAATGTTTGAAATTTATGTTTGTGGTAGTATTTTCTTGCATTAACAATTTTTAGAGAAGAATTATGAACCAAAACGAAAAATTAAGAAACATAGCTATTATTGCCCACGTTGACCACGGCAAAACAACCCTTGTAGATTGTATGTTGAAAGCCTCTGGCGTTTTCCGTGAAAACCAACAAGTTGAAGCCTGTGTGCTAGATTCTAACGACTTAGAGCGCGAACGCGGAATTACAATCCTTTCAAAAAATATTTCAATTGACTATAAAGGTCATAAAATCAACGTTATAGACACCCCAGGGCACGCAGATTTCGGTGGCGAAGTTGAACGTGTGCTTGGTATGGTAGATGGCGCTCTTTTAATTGTTGATGCTCAAGAAGGTCCAATGCCTCAAACTCGTTTCGTTCTCTCTAAAGCACTTGAGCTTGGAATTAGAATTATTGTTGTCATCAATAAAATTGATAAACCTGGCGCAGAGCCAGATAGAGCACTAAATGATGTATTTGATTTATTCACAGAATTAACTGACAACGAAGAACTAATCGACTTTCCAATTGTTTATTCAAGCTCACTTTTGGGCATTTCAAAATACAATATGGAAGATGATTCAAAAGACATTACACCATTACTTGATAGCATTTTAAAATACGTGAAACCCCCAAAAGGTAATTCCGAAGAAAATCTTCAATTCCACGTAACAACACTTGATTACAACGACTATGTTGGAAGAATTGCAATTGGTAAAATTGTAAACGGCAAAATGCGCTCACAAGAAACTGTTTCTCTAATTAAAGCAGACGGAAAAATAATTAAAAGCAAAATTGTTAAATTATTTGGTTTCAAAGACTTAGGAAGAGTTGAAATTGAAGAAGCAGAAGCAGGCGATATCGTTGGTGTTGCAGGCTTTGCAGAAATAAACATCGGAGAAACTTTATCTTCACTTGATAACCCAGTTGCACTTCCGCTTATTGCAATTGATGAACCAACACTTCAAATGAATTTTTCCGTTAACGATAGCCCATTTGCGGGCACAGAAGGAAAATTTGTAACTTCAAGACAAATCAGAAAAAGACTCTACGATGAACTTGAAAAAAATGTAAGCCTAAAAGTTGAAGACACTGAAACAACAGATTGTTTCAGAGTTTCAGGCAGAGGCGAATTGCATTTAAGTATTTTGATTGAAACAATGAGAAGAGAAGGTTATGAATTCCAAGTTTCGAAACCTGAAGTAATATTTAAAACCATAAATGGCGTGTATTCAGAACCATATGAAGACCTTTTGATTGATGTTCCGGCAGAATGCGCTGGTGCTTGCATTGAAAAACTTGCAGGCAGAAAAGCTGTTATGCAAAATATGGAAACAATCGGCACAAGGGTTAAACTGAATTTCAACATTCCAGCCCGTGGTTTAATTGGTTTTAGAAGTGAATTTATCCGCATGACTCGTGGCGAAGGCATTATCTGCCACACATTTGATAGATATGATGAATTTGCAGGCGACATTCCTAAACAAAGAATGGGCTCAATTATTGCATTTGAGCAAGGTGAAGCAGTTCCTTATGCGCTCGCTCAATTTGAAGATAGAGGTGTTTTCTTTATTACTCCAAAAACCAAAGTATATAGAGGAATGATAGTTGGTGAATGTAACAGACTTCAAGATATTGCAGTAAACGTTTGTAAGACTAAAAAATTAACTAATAAG
>JAZNJP010000175.1:0-8717 GCA_045578125.1 Candidatus Gastranaerophilales bacterium
ACCCATTTGATATAATAAATAAACCAGAAAAAGGCAAATTAACTGTTGTTTGTGGGTCTTTATATATGCTTGGAAATTTATTTAAGGAATGCGAGATAGAAGGTTTATAATATCTTCTTTAATTTCTTCAAATGTTGCATCAAGCCCAGCTGTATGCCCTACGAGAATAAGACTCATGTAATTATTTAATTTAATTTTTGCTTCATTATCGTTTAAGAGGATTAATCTAAGGTTTTCGCGCATAAGCCTTTTGAGGCGATTTCTTTTAACTGCGCGTTTATGGGTTTTGGTGCTTACCACAAAACCGATTTTAATTTCATTTTCTTCTGTTTGAGCAGGTTTCCCAAGATATGCTCTAAAAAATTTACAGTCAAAAATCTGCCTTTGGTTATATGTTCCCACAAAGGCAGAATGTTGTTTAAGTCTGTTCTCAGTTTTAAGCACGAGCTTTAGCTGTGATTGCAACTTGGTGACGTCCTTTAGCACGACGTCTGTTTATAGTTTCTCTTCCAGCAGCTGTTGCCATTCTTGCTCTGAAACCGCTTACATTTTGTCTTTTTCTTTTAGTACCTTCGAGTGTGCGACGCATAATCTCTCCTTGACTTTCATTTTCTATTTGTTAACAATAATAATAGTTTAGACAAAGTGAGGTGTCAACTGATGGGTAATGAAAATAACAATTTAGGTTTTATCGGAGCAGGTAAAATGGCAAATGCCATTATGAAAGGAATTATTGGAAGCGATTTTTTGCCTGTTGATTCAATCTATATTTACGATAAAAACCAAGACACCCTGAAATTCACTTCAAAAAACCTTAAGGTTCAAGCAGTTGAAACAATTGAAGAACTTTTAGAAAAATGCCCAACAATTATGATTGCAACCAAACCTTTTGTAATTAATGAAGTTCTAGATTCAATTTATGACAAAATTAGAAATCATTTGGTTATTTCAATTCTTGCAGGCGTTTCAACTGAAAAAATTGAGGCAAAATTAGGAAAAACAAGAATAATTAGGGTTATGCCAAACACTCCTGCTCTTGTGCAAGAAGGCATGTCAGCTGTTTGCAAAGGCAAATATGCATTCGATAACGATGCAGAGTTTGTATTAAATATGTTTTCTAAACTTGGCCGTGCAATTCAAACAGATGAAAAGTATATTGATTTAATTACGGCAATATCAGGTTCTGGCCCTGCATTTTACTACTATATCATTGATAAAATCGCACTAGCTGGTGCTAAACTTGGGCTCGATTATGACACTGCTCTTACTTTTGCAGCGCAAACTGCACTCGGAAGCGCTAAAATGATACTCGAAACACCTGAAACTGTTGAAGAATTAATTAGAAATGTAACAACTCCAGGCGGCTGCACAGAAGTTGGGAACAATATTTTATCAAATTCTAAAACAGAAGAAGTGTTATTCAAAACAATTAAAAGAACTATGGAAAAAGCAAAAAGCTTAGGCTAATTAAGCTTATTTTCAAGTTGAATAATATTTAATTCTTTATATTCGCCAATTGTTTTATAATTTGCACCACTTGATATTTTCTGTGCCATAATTGCACCTAAAATCCCTTCTAAATTTGAGGCAGGGAGCATATTATCTGGCAAATTGAAACCATATTTTATTTTGAGTGATGTTTGCATATCTTTGCAATCAAGAGAATTTCTTTCAGGATAATTTGGTGTAAGCGAAAGAGATTGTCTTAATTGAAAATTGAAATATCTGAAAATGCAGTTTCCTTCAAGAAACATGTTGTGAAAAAACCTTGTACAACGAGGTGTTAAACGGTTTGTCCAATTATTTGCGTTCACTTCGAAATGATTGGACAATTCTTTATAACTTTTTGCTGACATTCTCCATTTGCCATCAAGTAGGGAATTATCTTGTGCTAGAGAAACTGCTATAACTGAATTTTCAATAGAATTAAAGTTTTTAAAGAAAAATTCAATATCTTCATCAGAATATAATTTATCAAGCAAAATTATCTCATTGTTTTTGTTTATAACTGCAACTCCGGAATCATAATTTTGATTCGGTGCAAGAGATAACCCAATAAAAAATTGTTTGTCGGATACGTTTTCCATATTTTTTAAGTATAATTGTTAAGTGGCAACTAATCAAGTTAAATAATGGATAAAGAACAAAAAAAATTTATTTCAGGAGCTTTCTTTTTTCTTTTGGGCTGTGCATTTGTGAGCATTATTCCAATTATTTTTAGATGGCTTGATTGGTATTATTTCTTGCCTGTTTCTCAATATAAAAATCTCGCCATTTTGTTTGCTGTTATTGGTTTATACACGTTTTTAACAACCGACAGTAATTACGAAAAACAAGTTTTTGTATGTTTGTTTGGGATTTTTGTTATATTCCTTTGCAGACTTTTCTTTTTGTAATTCCTAAAACCTTTACATGTATTGATTTTTAGTATTGTGCATGCTATAAAAACAATATAGTTACATTATAAAATTGCCCAAGGAGGTGAAAAACATGCCAGAAGTTAGAGTTCGTGAAAATGAAAGCATTGAAAGCGCTCTTAAACGTTTTAAGAAAAAAATCCAAAAGGCAGGAATTTTATCAGAAATTAAACGTAGAGAAACTTATGAAAAACCTTCAGTAAAAAGAAAACGTAAATCTGAAGCAGCTAGAAAAAGAAAAGTTTAGTTTTAAAATAAGAGGGGTTCAAACCCCTCTTTAACTATGGAGGATATATGGCAAAAGATTGTAGTTTTGATGTTGTGTCTGAATTTGATAGACAAGAATTATTAAACGCAGTTGACCAAGTTAAAAGAGAGTTAACCAGTAGATTTGACTTAAAAAACACAAATTCAGAAATTAATCTTGAAGGTGATAAACAAATCACAATCACAACTTCAGATGATATGAAATTAAGAAATATCATTGATATTTTGCAATCTAAAATGGTAAAACGTGGTCTAAGTATTAAAATTCTTGACCCAAAACCAGTTGAAAGTGCTTTAGGTGGCAATGTTCGCCAAGTTTTTGAACTCAAAAAAGGTCTTACTCAAGAGCTTGCAAAAAAAGTTGTTGCAATAATTAAAGACTCAAAAGAAAAAGTTCAATCTTCAATTCAAGGCGATAGCGTTCGTGTTTCAGGAAAAGACAAAGACACTCTTCAAGCTATAATTAAACTTTTAAGAGAAAAAGAAGATGTCTTAAATATTCCTTTGCAATTTACTAATTACAGATAATTATGAGTATTAATCTAGAAAAAACTTTAGTTGTTTATAACTCTGAAATTGAAGGAGCAAGAGGCTTTGCAGTTTTGGTTGCTGAAAAGTTGCAAAATTCTTCCCTTGTTTCGATTTCAGATATAGATAAATCTCAAGAACCAACTCTTGTTGTGGTAATTGGCGGAGACGGCAGTTATTTAAGATGTGCTAGAGAATTTTCTGATGACGAAGTTCCAATTTTTGGTTTTAATATGGGACATTTGGGCTTTTTGGTTCAAGCAAAACCAGATGAGCTAACTTGTGCTGCTGAGCAGATTTTGAGTGGTAAATTTAAAATCGAAAACAGAATGATGCTTGAAACTGTGGTGAATGGCAAAAAATATCTTGCGCTAAATGATTTTGTTGTGAAAGGCAAAACATTTTCAAGAACTTCTGTTTATGAGCTTTATATCAATGATAATTTTGTTTCTCGCTATCTTGCAGACGGGCTTATAATAAGCACACCAACTGGTTCAACCGCCTACACTTTATCTGCTGGCGGCCCTGTAATTAGTCCTGAACTTGCTTCAATTGCAATTGTTCCAATTTGCCCTCATACACTAAATGCTCGCCCAATTGTGGTCGGGGCAGATGAAAATATTAAAATTAAATGTGCAGATTGCACATCTGCTGAATATAAACTTACAGCAGATGGGCAAGAAGAAGTTACGGCAAGCTCTGAAATTGAAATTTTAAGAAGCAAAACAAATGCTAAAATACTTTTACTTTCAGAAAGTGAAAATAATTTTTATACAATTTTGAGAGAAAAATTTGGCTGGGGAGTTGCGCCAAAAAAATGATAAGTTCAATTTTTATTAAAAATTTTATTTTAATTGATGAGCTAAACATTGAATTTGATTCAGGTTTTAACGCAATTTGTGGCGAAACAGGGGCAGGTAAAAGCATTATTTTACGTGCTATTGCGACTGTTCTTGGCGAAAAAGCGACAAAAGAAGTTATAAAATTTGGCGCTGATAAAAGCTTAATTGAAATTACATTTTCTGGCATTGGAAAACTTGAAATTGAAGAAGGCGAAGAAAAAGAGGTTTACGAAGACGAGATAGTTATTTCAAGAGAAATTCTTCAAAGTTCAAGTAAATTCAGGGTAAACGGCGTTATGGTTAACGCTGATTATGTAAAAAATCTTGCTCAGAAATTAATTGATATTCACTCTCAACATCAAACATACGCTTTTTTGCAGAAAAAATATCATATTAATTTTTTAGATGAATATATCGCAGGAAATTCTCAAGAATATAAATCAAAGCTTGAAGATTTTACAACTTCTTTTCTTGAACATAAAAAAATTGCTGAAAAAATTGCTTCAATTGAATCTGAAAATGAAGAAAATATCAGAAAAACTGAATTTTTAAAATTTGAAATAGATGAAATTGAGCGCCTTGCGCTTGGCGAGAGCGAGGAAGAAGAACTGAATTCCGAGCTCGAGGTTTTATCAAATGTGCAATCACTTAAAGAGGCAAGCTACGGAGCTTATTACGCCCTAAACGGTGAAGATAATTCAATTATTTCAGCGCTCTATAAAATTCAAGATTTAATTTCTCAAATAACATCAAAAGATAAATCTGAACTTGCTTTTGTGGATAATTTTTATTCAGGTAGGGAATACTTAAAAACATGTGCCGATGAGCTTTCTTATTATTCTGAGAGCTTAAAAGATGACCCACAAAGACTTGACGAAGTAAATGAAAGATTATCTGAAATTGAAAAATTAAAAAGAAAATATGGGAGCAATTTGTTCGAGGCACTTGAAAAATTTAGAAGCGAATTGGAGCGACTTGAAGGTGCTACATTTGAACTTTCTGAACTTCAAGCACGTGAGGCATTTTTAAGAGATAAAACACAAGAATTATCACAATATTTGTCAGATAAAAGAACTCTTTGGGCAGAGAATTTGTCAGAACAAATTGTTGAAAATTTGAGAAATTTAGAATTGTTGCATGCGCAATTTAAAATTGCAGTAAACCCTTGTGTGATGAATAAAAACGGCATAGATGATGTTGAATTTTTGATGAGCGCAAATTCTAATGTTCCATTATCCCCAATTCAAAAAACGGCATCTGGCGGTGAATTAACAAGAATTATGCTTGCAATCAAAACTGTATTTTCAAACACAAATAGTTTGCAAACAATGATTTTCGATGAAATTGATACTGGAATTTCGGGTAAAACTTCGCAAGCAGTAGCAAGCACAATTGAAAAACTTTCAGATTGTGTCCAAATTATAGCAATTACACACCAACCAATAATAGCTTCTCGGGCTCGACATATTTATTGGGTTGAAAAAACTCAAAATGAAAGTGGCGCTTATGTTTCAGTTATAAGAACTCCAAAAGAAAAATCAGAAAAGCTACTTGCGCAATTGGCTTCTGGAACACTAACTCAAACCTCAATTGATTTTGCAAAAGATTTACTAAATAATTAAGCGAATATTTTTTCAATAAATTCTTTTGAGTTGAAATCTCTTATGTCGTCTATTTTTTCGCCAACGCCAATTAATTTTGTTGGAATGTGAAAATCGTGTGCGATTGCAAAAATAATTCCACCACGGGCTGAACCGTCAAGTTTTGTGACGGCACAACAGGTGACATCAACTGCTTCTGTAAACACTTTTGCTTGAGATAGCCCATTTTGACCAAGGTTAGCATCAAGCACTAAAATATTTTCATTGATACAATCGGGTGCAAGTTTTGTGATTACTGATTTATTTTTCTTTAACTCTTCAATCAAGTTAAATTTATTTTGGAGTCTTCCAGCAGTATCAATTAAAAGTACATTGTAGCCTTCTTTTTGCGCTTTTTCGAGCCCTTCATAAATAACTGCGGAAGAGTCAATTCTATCTTTTCTAACAATATCAACTCCCGCTCTTTGTGCCCAAATATCAAGTTGTTCTTCAGCCGCTGCTCTGAATGTATCACCTGCCACAATCAAAACTTTCTTGCCTTCGTTTTTTAATTTATTGGCAAGTTTTCCAATAAGCGTTGTTTTCCCTGCGCCATTTATGCCAACTACGAAGTAAACATTGAGCTTATTTTCATCATATTTTAAATTTGCCTCAGCGCTATCTTTTAAAGTGTTTTCAAACTCACTTTTTAAAAAATCTACTAATTTCGAAGAAGTGATTTTGTTTTTTCTAATTTTTTCAACAATATCAACAGCGAGTTCAACGCCAATATCTGCTCGAATAAGATTTGATTCAATGTCTTCGAGTTCAAATTCGTCAAATGGTTTGTCTTGATTTAAAAGATTAGCAAAACCAGACAAAATAGCATTGCCAGTGTTTTGGAATATGTTTGTTTTTTGAGGATTTTCTTCGTTATTTTTCTTGAAAAAATTAAACATTTTGCATTCCGACAATTTTTGCCAAAATTCCATTTATGAACGATGAAGAATCATCTGTTGAATATTTTTTAGCAAGCTCAAGTGCCTCATCAATAACCACTTTGTGCGGTGCTTCTTTGATGAATAAAAGTTCTGTAATTGCAATTCTCAAAATGTTTTTGTCGATTTTGAAAATTCTGTCAAATTCCCAACCAATTGCATATTTTTTAATTAAATCGTCAACTGCTTCGGAGTTCACTTTATATCTGTGAGCAATTTTCAGGATATATTCTTTCACATCTTCTCTTGAGCTTAGTGTTGCAATTTCTGCAATTTCAAGAGCACTTGTTGTTTTTTCGATTGCAGATAGAATTGTGTCAATTCTGCCTTGCATAACATCAGTCATATCAAATTTTACAGGAATATTTCTTGCATCAATTGGTCTTTCAAGGTTATCTGGGTGATTTTTTTCATAAGTTTCTAGATAATCTTTAATTTCTAAAAATTCACTTGTAACAATTGAAAGTTCCTCAGTTGCGTTATTTGTAAGTGTTCTAACAGATTTGAGAACAACTTCTTCAAAATCTTCATTTGTATAATCTTTGATTTGTTTATCTAATTGCGAAAGTAATATAAGAGCTAATTCTCTTGCTGCACGTCTTGCCTGCATTTTAATTCCTTTTTTCTCTACAAAAATATTATATGCTAAAAAAAATTTTATGGCATAATATGAATATGAAAAAAGTTGAAAAAAGAATTAAAGTTGCATTTCCTCACATGGGAAATATTTATGTTGCTTGGGCTTCAGCCCTTAGAATGATTGGCGTTGAGCCTTTTATTCCGCCATATACAAGCAAAAAAACACTCTCGCTTGGTGCAAAAAATTCGCCGGAGGCAATTTGTCTTCCATATAAATTAATTCTTGGCAATTTTATTGAAGCAATTGAAGGTGGAGCTGATTATGTTGCGATGATAACATCTCCTGGTTGTTGCAGGCTTGGTGAATATGGGAAAAGCATAAATAATGCTCTAAAAGATTTAGGTCTTGGCAGTAAATATATTGAACTTGCTTTGTATGACGGTATTAAAGGAATGTATAATTTCCTTAAAATTTTGCACCCATCAAAAAACCCAATTCCAAAAATTAAAGCAATTTATATGGGTATAAGAAAAGTTTTTGCAATGGATGAACTTGCGGATTTTCTTTCATACCATAGAGCTCGTGAAGTGCATTTTGGAGATAGCGAAAGAGCATTTAAAAGAGGAAGAAGGCTAATTGCGGATGCTCGTACGCTTAAAGATTTAAGAAAAGCTTTAAAACAGGCCTTAAGATATATAAGTGCTGTTGAAATTGATAAAAACAGAGATGTTCTCCACGTTGATTTAACAGGTGAGATTTATATGGTGCTTGATGAGTTTTCTAATCAAAATATTGAAAGAGAGCTTGGCCGTATGGGCGTTCAAACAAGAAGAAGCTTAACTGTTAGCGGATTTTTAAAAGATGCAATTATCCCCAAAATATTCAAAAAAGGCGAAACTCATCTCCAACGCGCATACAGGCTTGCAAAACCTTATCTTATGAGAGACATAGGTGGCGATTCTCTTGAATGTGTGAGCGATGTTTTATATGCTCAAGAAAAAGGCAAGGATGGCATTATTCACATTTCGCCATTTACTTGCATGCCAGAGATTATGTCGCAAAACATTTTCCCTAAAATGAGAGAAGATGTCGATATTCCAATTCTTGCTCTTATTATGGACGAGCAAACAGGAAAAGCTGGCTACATCACAAGAATTGAAGCTTTTGTTGATTTGATGCGTCGCAAAAAAATGAAAAGAACAATGAAAGAAGCTGAACTCCAAGCAAAATAAGTTCTTGAACACAAGCAACATTAAAAGAGTACTAAAAAAGGGGCTAGTTGCCCCTATTTTTTAGAATTCTCTGTTTTAATTTTACATTAAACCGAGCATTTTTTTGTACCAACTGAAAGTCTCAAGTTCTAAACCGTTAAAAGTAGTTTTTAAACATTGTTTCTTGAGGTAATTTTGAAATTCATCATTGAATTTAGATTTAACGGGTTTAACTTTGATTTTTTCTGCTAAAGTAGACATTTTTGCCTCCAATTCGCTTTTCCTTCACCTAAG
>JAZNJP010000176.1:0-4720 GCA_045578125.1 Candidatus Gastranaerophilales bacterium
TACTTTAAATGACTTATATTGTGCAAAAAAAATATTTATTGAAAATTATTATGTTATGATAGATAATATCAGTAATAGATATTAGTGTGCACGAAATTTATAATTTGGGATTATGGCAGAAAGTATACTGGATTCTTTTAATAACTTATTGTCCGGGGGTAAGAAGGAATATATTGGCGTTTCAATAACCGCTCACTCTGGCGTTGAAATGATTCGCCTTGACTATGAAAAGAAAATTGTCCAACAATATTCCTCAAAAATATTTGATTATGATTTAAGACAAAGACAAGTCACGGATTACGAACTTCTCCAAAATAACATTCGTACTTTAAAAAGTGAATTGGGTATTAAAGATAATGCAGGTGTTTGTTTATCTATTCAAAACGTTTTCTTTGGTTTTGAAGATTTACTTCCTGACCCAGTTGCAACAGATAATGACAGAATTGGTCAATTAGAAACCATAACCAGTGAACACTATCCATTTACGCAAGTAGGGCTTGAGGCAACGGTTGCACATTGCCCAACGGGGTATCCATCTTATGAAAACCCTGAGTTGCAAAATTATGCCTACGCTGCAATCCAAAAAGAACAACTTGAAAAAATCAAAACTATTTTTAAAGAGTGCAAATTAAATTTAGTTAGTATTGAGCCTTCATATGCTTCGTTGTTAAAAGGGCTTGTGTTTAAAGGCGCAGCTCAAGAAGCAATTGAAAATAATATGACTTGGGACGTAATTCTTGTTAATAGCAATAATTATGTTATTTTCAGAATGGAAGGAAATAGAATTTATTCTTTCTCTGAAACGCCTCTTGCAATTAAGTCATATTCAATGGAAGAGGCACTACAAGTTGTTGTGTCAAATGTAAGCAAAAGCATATCAGATAATCCAAGCGAAAAACTTGTTATTGTGAGCCAATCTGATGAAGTTAGTGCTGAGCTTTTGAAAAAGAATTTGAAATTCCCAGGTGATGTTGAAGTATTTGAATTTAACAGATATAACAATACTCCTGTTATTACTATTTCTTCAAATGTAACAAAAGAATCTGGTAAAAATATTTCTTTACCTGTTTTGGGCGCTTGCGTTTATCCTTATAAATTATTGCCTTTAAAACTTGACTTTTTGCAGGGTGTAAATGATGAAGTTGAGGCAATTTCTTTCCCTGTGGGTGAAAAGTCTTATAGTTTCCCAATAGCACATGTTAGATATGCACTTGTTGCAATTTCTTTGATTTTGCTTGCTATTTCATTTGCAGTAACTTTACTTTTGACAACTTTATCTAAGGGTTGGGATGAAACAAGTCAGCAAAATGAACAAGAAAAAACAAGACTTGCTGCAGAAAAGAAAAAATACTCTGTTGATGATAACAGCGTGAATATTGATGAATTGGCAACGAATATTGTTTTATCAAACAAGGATATGATGAATTATTATTCGTCTGTTGTTCAAGATATGCCACAATCTGTTTGGCTTACATATTACCAAGGTTCAGCTGCACCTGACGCTGAGTCTAATTCTGGTCTTGTAATTGAGGGTATGAGCACAAGCATTAGAGATATTTATGCTTATTACAAAAACCTCAAAACAACAACTCCAAAATCAACAATCAAATTAAATGAGTTAAAAATCATTACAGACACAATTGGTATAAATTTTGACCCTAATGCTAAAGATGAAACTCGCGTTTACTTCTTTGAGATTTCAAATACTGCAAACAAGAAAAAAGGCGCTAGTGCATCAGCTTCGTCTAATACTTCAAGTGAAGCAACTGCTACTCCTGATGTTTCGGCGCAAAGAGATGCATTTGATTTTTCTGGTTCAGGGGAAAAACCACCTTCAGTTGATAACATACAATTAGAGCCAATAAAGGGAAGGTAGGAGACAGATGGATTTTCAAAAAATTATAAATGCAATAGGTATTCCTACTATCATATTCTTCGTCATTCCATTAGCTCTTATTGTGACATTGGAGCAATTCTGCTTTGTTAAGGCGATAGAACCTTTTAATATGGCAAAGCAACGTCTTGAAACTTCAACTCAAGAATTAGAAGATATGCGCGTGCAATACGAAAGAAGTAAGCAATTATACGAACAAAAACAACAACGCGGCGCTGGCGCAGATAAAAAAGTTTATGAAACTGAAGATATTCAATTCGGCACGGGTGCTTCTTTTTCAAAACCTTTTGAAACAATGATAAACATTGCAAAAGATTCAAAAATAAGAATTAAATCTATTAAATATGCATACGACAAACAAGCCAACACTGATCCACTTGTTGTGGCTGATATCAAAGGGTATAACATTTGCGAAATGGCAATTACAGCTGTTGGAACTTATTCTCAAATCAAAGCATTTTTGGCTGGAATTTTGGCGCAACCTTACCTTGTAAGACTTCCTGAAATTACAATGACTCCTTGGGGTTATGATAAATCAATTTTAATTGCTGATTTTAAAATAACTTTGTACACAAAAGGTGCGAAATAGAAAATAAATCAATAAATTGAAAGTATCCATTTTCTGTGTTATTTTGCCATGCTCTTTTTTGCATTTATTTCATCAACTTCATGTATGATGTTTTTTGGGGTGTTGTATTGTAGTATATAGTCAAGAGGAGGAAATGGTTTTTTAGGGCAACCTAATTTCATTTCAGGAATGACTATTAAAAGCAAATACGAACAAATTTAAGCCGAAAAAATAAGGCCTCCATTTTGTGTTGGAAACCTTATTAATAACTTTAATATTTTAATGCACAGAGCCGTCTATTAACCATACAGCACATTACGTGCTGTTTTTATTATTTGTACATTTTCTTAATTGCTTCTTCGTATTTTTCAAATACTTTGTTTCTTTTGATTTTAGCAGTAGCGCTCATAAGACCGTTTTCTCTGCTGAATGGTTCTTTTAAAAATGCCATTTGTTTAATTTTTTCGAATGCTCTTAAGTTTGGTTTATTTTGAATATATTTGTTGATTTCTTTTTTGAATAAATCAAGCAAAGCTTCATCTTCAACGGTTTCGTCTTTGTGACTTTTTAAGTCTTTCATATTAATTCCGCATTTTTCAAGAGCTTCTTTTGATGGAACAATTAATGCACCAATGCCGCTTTTATCTTGACCAACAAGCACAATTTGTTCAATATAAGGGCTCATTAGACAAGCTTCTTCAATTGGCACTGGCTCTACGTTTTCACCACTTGATAGCACGATTGTTTCTTTTAATCTGCCAACAAGAACCAAGTTATTTTGGTATGTTAACCAGCCAAGGTCGCCTGTGTTGAACCAGCCTTCTTCATCAATTGCTGCTTTTGTTGCTTGTTCGTCTTTATAATAGCCCATCATAATTTGTGGACCTCTAACTTTTACAAGACCTTTTGTGAATTTTGGAAGTTCTTCGCCAGTTTGTGGATCAACAATTTTAATTTCTGTGTATGCAACCGGCATACCTGCGGCACCTAAGTAGTTTTTCATTCTTGTGCTTCTGAGTGTCAAAACCGGCGAGGTTTCTGTGAGTCCATAACCAATTCTTAATTCAACGCCAATTGCATCGTAGAATAATTCATCTGCCATGCTAAGTGCACCACCGCCTGAAATTGAACATCTGAAATTTAAACCTGCTGCTGCTTTTAATTTTTTGTATAGTGTTTTAGAGAATAATACGTGCATTGGTTTCATAAATGAACGGATTATTCTGTGGCGAATAGTGGATAGTGTGTTGTAAGTTAATTTGTTTGTAATTCTTCTTTCGCCATACATTTTGTGTGTTTTGTATGCAATACTGTTTTTGATTGCAAAATCAAAAATTTTGTATAGAAGTTTTGACTTTTGTTTTAATTTTTGATAAACCCCAGCACGAACTGCTTCCCAAATTCTTGGAACAGACATCATTGTATCAATGTTGTATTCTGCTAAGTCGTTTTTAAGTCCAACAAGTGTTGTGAAGTGTAAGTGGCAACCTTTTGAGAAATAATATAATTGACCAATTTGTTCGTATGCATGCCAAACAGGTAAAACTTGGAGAGTTCTATCCCCTGCTTTAACATAGAAATCTCTAGCGCATGCTTCAATTTGATGAAGAATATTGTTATGAGAAAGCATAACACCTTTTGGAACGCCAGTTGTGCCAGATGTGAACAACATCATTGCTTCATCGCTTGGCTGAATTTCGACTTTTTGAAATTCGTGGTTTTTGCCAAGTTCTTTAATTTCATCGTAAGTATAGCAAGGGCAATTTACGCCTTCTTTGTTTATTTCTTTGTTTGCAAATAATATGCAGACAAAATTCAAATTTACTTTTGCAAAAGTTGGTTTTAAGTTATCAAAAGTTTTTACATCTTTAACTATTACCGCTTTTGCATCAGAAAATGGGATGATATAGTCAAGTTCGTCTAGTGGGGCATTTGAGCCTCTAAGCACCGAGATGGCGCCAAGTCTTAAAATTGATTGGCTTGCAATAAACCATCTTCCTTGGTTTTCTGAAATAAGGCAAACTTTGTCACCCTTCCCAATTCCTAATGATTGCATACCTTGCGAGAAATTATAAATCTCTTCAAGCATTTCGCCGTATGTATGATAAACAGAATTGTATTTATCATAAATTGCGTCTAAATCTTTGTACTTTGTAGCTGAGCTTTCAATTGCATCAAAAATTGATGGAAATTTAGCTTCAAAAGTTTCTGTTAATTCTTTCATTTCTTCCATAATTCTCTTTTCTTCTTAATTAACC
>JAZNJP010000177.1:0-5999 GCA_045578125.1 Candidatus Gastranaerophilales bacterium
GTTGCGAATAAAGTTTCGACACCTCTGAAAAAAAGCATTCTAGGTGCAGGTCGTTCTGGCAAGGGCGCTCCTAAAGATTCATACGAAAAAGCCTTAGATTTGACTATGGGCAAATTTGGTACATTGCTTTCTAAATTAAAAGATGGCGAATATATGAATATTTTGGTTACTGCGTTTGGTACAGCAGTTGTTGCTCCAATTTTCATTGCGTTTAACCCATTGAGCAAAAAAGATAAAGAAACAAAAATGTATTCAGCTCTAAGGCAACCAATTTCTGCTGTTATTGCAGTTGCGGCACAAATGAGTGTTGTAAAAGCTTTAAATAATGCTCTTGATAAATACGCTTCAACAGGTGTTGTTGACATAATGGATTTAAGAGATAAACAACAAGCTTCTTATCTTAAAAAATTAATCAAAATGGAAGACCCTGTTTTTATCAAACATGCAAAAGCAAAACCTGAATACGCAGGCTTCACAACAAAACAAATCTGGGAAGCTGAAATTAAAAAAAGACAAGATGCAACTTTTGCAGAGGCAATTAAGCGTGAAACTAAAAAATTTGATTTGGATAAAATTGCAACCAAAGATATCTTAACTAAAGAAAATGCAATTTCTGTAGAAGATTGCACAAATAAAATTAAAGATCTTAAGGCTGCAGGAAAATATAACAAAAATGCCAAAGACAGCATTATTGAAGAGATTTTTGAAGATATTACTAAAGGCATCAAAGAAGAAGCAGAAAAACTTTTCAAAGAAGGAAAATACGCAAGCTTTGACGAAGCCGAAAGAGCGCTCACAATTAAAAAATATGTTAGTGCAAAAATCGCAAAAGCAGGTGATGTTCTTAAATCAAACAAAAGTTATTTAGGCATTGCACTTGGTCTTGCAACGCTTCCTGTAACTTGCGGTATATTGAACTGGGCTTATCCAAGAATTGTTGAAAAATTCTTCCCAAGCCTTGCAAATTCCAAAAAGCAATCTGAAGCAAAAAAGGCTGAAGCTCAAGCGCAACCTCAACCTTCGGTGCAAAAAACAGAAGAGGAGGATGACTAATGAGTTTAGGTGTTAAAGCTGTGAATTGGCTCTCAAATACTAGAGCAATGAAATTCTTAAATAAACCTTCTGTTGCAGGTGCAGCATCAGCTATTGCTCTTGCTTCAACCACTTCAAAAGATATTGTTGCAACATATTATTATGTAACTCAATCTATGAACAATAAAAAAATTCCTGAAGAAAAAAGGTCTTTCGTTGCAGCGCTTGACCTTGGAAACGGAATTATGAATGTTATTACAGCGTTTGCAATTGGGCTTCCAATGAAAGGCTGGATGGAAAAATTATTCGATAAAAAGATTGCAAACAAATGCTTTAACGAAGAAGCATTGAGAAAAAATGCTGCAAAATTAGTCGGCGATACTCTTGACGAAAATAAGCTCGGCGAAGCTATTAAAACACTTCAAAAGAACAAAAGTCTTGCAAGAACAGGGCTTTGTGTTTTGGGCACGCTTGTTGGCTCTCAAGTTATCGGTAAAAGAATAATCACTCCACTTTTTGCAACTCCTATGGCAGATGTTTTTGAGAAGATTTTCAAAAAAGACAAAGGTGACAAAAAGCCTGAAAAAGAATTAACAAGCGAAGAAAAAGTTGCAATCGTAAACTCTGAAATGCCTCAAAACGCAGGTGGCAAAATCAGCCAAGATATTCAAGCAGAAAAACTTCCTGAAAACTTTAAAAAGTTTGAAGTATAGCCCCAACTTGGCTCTTTAATTTTTCAATTGTTGAATTGTTTTCAATTATAAAATCTGATTTTTTGATTTTATCATTTTCAGGTGCTTGAGCTAAAATTTTCTTTTCGGCAAAATTTTTGTCGCAATTATCTCGTTTCATTACTCTTTCAAGACGGGCATTCTTATCTGCTGTAACAAAAATGATTTTATCAAACATAACATCAAAACCTGCTTCAAAAAGAAGCGGAACAGAAACAAAAACCGCTTTTTCATATGAATTATTTAATATAAATTTTTCAATCTCGTTTTTAACATATGGGTGGATAATGTGTTCTAATTCTAATTTTTTTTCTTTGTCATTGAACACAATTTGTGCTATTTCTTTTTTTTCTGATGTGCCAAATGTATTTTTAAGTTGGGCGAGAATTTCTTTATTTTTATATAAATTTGCAACAATTTTATCTGCGCAGAGAGTTTTAAAACCTTGAGATTTTATAAAATCTTCAACTGTAGATTTTCCAGAGGCAATATTTCCCGTGATTGCAACTTTTATCATAACTTTATTTTAGTTCATTAGTTTGCTATAATCAAGCTGAGGGGAGTTATTTTGAAAAATAATTGGAAAATCAAAGAAAGCAACAAAAAATTTAATGTTGTTGAAAATATTTTATATTCAAGAGGAATAAAAGAAGAAGATTTTTCCGATTTTTTAACTTCATCAAATCCTGAAATTAAAGGCTCAAAATACTTTCAAGATATGGAGCGGGCAGTTTCAAGAATTAAGACCGCGATTAAAAATAAAGAAAAAATTTTAATTTGGGGTGATTTTGACTGCGATGGCATAACATCAAGTGTTATTATGTCAAAATGTTTTGATGCTTTGGGTGCTAATTATTTACATTTCATTCCGCATAGAGTAAAAAACGGGCACGGGCTTGACCTCGGCATTCTTATTCCGTATATTACTCGTGAAAAAATTAAGCTTTTAATAACCCTTGATTGCGGTGTGTCTGATTCTAAAATCATTCAAACTTTAAAAAGTATGAAAATTGATACAATCATCACAGACCACCACACGCAAAATGAAAAAGTTGAAGTCGCATATGCTGTGCTTGATGCAAATGCAAAAGATAGCCTGCGTCAAGATTTATCCGTTAAAGATATTGAAGAAATTTCAATGCTGTCAGGCGCTGGAGTTGCATATTTGCTAGCGCTTTCGCTTTTAGAAGGCGAGAAACAAGAAAAATTAGAAAAAGAACTTCTTGTGCTTGCAACAATTGGAACAATAGGGGATATTGTGCCACTTTTGGGGTTAAACAGAAGAATTGTTAAAGCTGGGCTTCAAGAGATTAACAGTGGGCATTATCCGATGATTGGAAAAACCTTTGCGCTTGCGCACGTTGAAGGGCAAATAACATCTGAGATGATAGCGTTCACTCTTGTTCCAAGAATCAACGCCTCGGGAAGATTGTCCGACACAAGCGAAGCCTATGAAGCGCTTTATACAAATAATGAATTTCAGATGGCAGAAAACATTGAAAAATTAAACAATTTAAATGCCATAAGACAAAGTTTATCTGATGAAATTTATGCGCAGTGTTGTGCCAAAATTCAAAATCAAAATGCGCCTTTGATATTTTTAGAAGATAAATCATGGCATATTGGAATAATTGGGCTTGTTGCCTCTCGGCTTGTGGAAAAATTCCAAAAACCAGCGTTTGTTGCGACTTATGATGAAAATAATATTGGAAGATGTTCGATTCGTGGGCTTGAGCCGTATAATATCTCAAATATTCTCGAAGAAAATAAAGAGTTATTTTTGGGTGCTGGTGGGCATAAATTCGCTGGCGGTTTTTCATTTGACCCTGAAAATTATAGTTTTTTGCAAATTGCTGAGAAATTAAATTCAGAAGTTGGTATAGGGAATAAAAATTATAAACCAGAAGTGCTCATTGACTTTGAACTTAAGGCATCTGAAATTAACCTTGAATTAACAGAAAAATTGTCCCTTCTTGAGCCATATGGTGAAGCTTTTGAAATGCCATGTTTTTTGCTTAGAGAAGCAGTGTTGAGCAACTTTAAACAAATTGGAAAAGACGAAAAACATTTGAGGTTAACATTTGAAAAAGATGGATATTTTATCCCTTGCGTTTGGTGGAATAAACCCAATTTTAAAGGGCAAACGGGCGAGGTGGCAGATATCATTTTTACACTAAAAGAAAATGAATTTAATGGTGAGAAAAATATTCAAGCAGAAATTATTGATGTTGATATGCAAAGTTTAAACGTCCCAAATGCTCTTAAAGCATTTGATTACAGGGAAAAAGAAAATATACTTGAAACATTGAATGCTTTTTTTGCAAAAAATAATGATGTAAAAATTTATGCTAAAAAATTCTCTACAATTAAAAAATTGGAAAATTTTGAAAATTTAAAAAATGCGATTTTGCAAGAGGATGAAAAAGCGGATAAAATAATGTTTTTTGACTATCCTATTGAACATAATTTAATCAGCTTGATTGTTGAAAATACTGGAGCGCATGTTGTTTATTTTATGAAGGAAGAATTTTTAGATAATATTAAAGAGTATATTTTTGATATTTCAAAAATGTTGAAATTTGCACTCAGAAAAAAAGACGGTGTGGTTGAGGTATCAAAAATGGCGCAAACTCTTGGTGTTACAGAAGATTTTGTGCAATTTGCAATTGATATTTTGCAAGAAAAAGGCATTTTTGAAATTGTAGAAAATAAAGTTTTGAGTTCAATTCAAGATATTTTCGAACTTTCATCTGGCGACTTAACAGAAAATATTATGGAAGAATTTGAGCTCATAAAACATTCTAAAAAGTTTGTAAACTCTACATCAACTGAAATTTTGCTCGAGGGTTAAATTATAACTTTATAAGCGCAGTTGCTTTTGTATTTCCTCTTTCCCAAAAAATAATGTAGCTATCATTTTCTTTGTCATATCTAATTTCTGCGCTTTGGTGCACAAATTCTTTACTGTCCTCTCCTAAGTGGTCTTTTTTATGCCACTTTTGCCAGCTTTTATCTTTTTTGAGAGTTTTCTTTTCTTTCTTTAGCGCTTCAATTTTTAAAATTGGAGCTTTGGCTCTAATTATTCCATTTGAATGTATAATCAAAAAATCAAATTCATCAGAGAGTTTAGTTTTGTAGAAACCTTTTTTAAGTCCGTAACCAGAATCTGAAACAATATCTTGCGGGATAATAAGGGTTGGGTTTTTATCGTCTTCTATTGTGCTTTTGGGCACTTTTTCTTCGTCTAATTCACCACTTCGATACCTTCCAAAAGGTAGCATTTCTTCTTCTGTGTAGTATGCAATTAAATTACAATCTATAAGCATTTTTCTTAATTACCAAAATTCCTATAATCCCTATTATAAACATAATGATAGACGCGATTTGTGCAACTGGGAATATTCCAATATTTAAAACGCTATCAATCCTCAACCCTTCAACTATAAACCTTACAATTGCGTATAGAATAAAGTAGCAAAAGAAAATTGTGCCAGCTTTTGGTTGTTTTTTTGCGAGGTAGAAAAGAATTGCAAAGATTATAACATTAAGCATTGATTCATATAAAAAAGTTGGGTGGAAAAACTCGTTTGTTATATATCTTTCGGGTCTTAAAGATTCTTGAATATATAAGCCCCAAGGGAGGGACGTTGGCGAGCCAAATGCTTCAGAATTAAAAAAGTTGCCCCATCTTCCAATTGCTTGCCCAATTGGCAAGCCTAAAATACAAACATCGGCGCAGAGTAGCGCTTTTTGTTTTTTTATTTTGCAAAATATAATACCTGCGATTATTCCAAAAACAATTGCTCCATGGATACTCAAACCGCCGTGCCAGACGGCAAAAATCTCTTTTGGGTAACTTATATAAAAAGGTAAATTTAAAAGCACATAATACAATCTTGCGCCTAAAATACCAGCAATAATTACTATCGGGAATAAATCTAAAAGAAAATCTTGGCTAATTTTGTCTTTGTATATTTTTTTTGAAACAAAAAGTATAAAACACATTGCAATAATTAGTGCAACGGAAATTATAATTCCATAAAATTTTATATTTAGTCCAAAAATTTCAATCGAATTTATTGAAGGAGCGGAGAGCATAGATTAATTTTCTGCGTTTGTGTTTTCTGTTTGTGATTTATATGTTGGGTCATATTTTATGACTTCATTCATTAGTTCCATCATTTTTTCTTCAATGGCAGTTTTTTCTTTAGTTTCAGGATTTTTTGTGATGTATGT
>JAZNJP010000178.1:0-6882 GCA_045578125.1 Candidatus Gastranaerophilales bacterium
TTTTAAATAATTTAATACCTACACTAATACCACGAACAATACCTGATAAAACAGATTTTAGTCTGTTTGTTACACAGGTTGTTTTTTCAATGGCACCAAAGAAAGTATTCTTCAAAGAAGTGAATTTTTCATCAGCCGTATTGGCAATAGACTTAACACTCACTGCAACTTCTTGAAGTTCTTTTAATGTAGGTTCAAGCTCGTTTTGAATGAGTTCAGTTGCTGTTTTTGCAGCTTTTGCTAAATTGGACAAATCAAACAATAATTTAACCAAAAAACCTGCAACAACAAGCATTACAAGAACTGTTGTGTAAATTAGAATAACTAAACTAACATCAATTTGTGTCATAATAAATTCCTAATAACTTTCTAATTCGTTTTCGCGCTCTTTAGCTTTTGCCATTTTTTGAGCTTTGATTGTATTATTAAATTTTTCATATTGTTTCTCAAGCTTGCATTTTGATTCTTCAATTAAAGCAACTGCTTGTTTTTTAGCCTCATCAAGCTCTGGGGAAATTTTTTCTTTAAAATCATCTATTGCATCTTTTAATTTTTCTCTTGTGGTTTCGCCTTCGCAAGGAGCAATGAGTGTTCCGATTGCAACACCAGCTAGCACTCCAAAAAGGATACCAATACCAAAATCTGCACCATTCTTTGACATTTTTACCTCGTTAATATAATTTCACTTTGATTATAGCATTTTTTTTGCGTTTCACAATAGCTGAGAAGAATAAAAAATTGATAAGAGAAAATAATTTTGATAGAATACAAGGCATGGATAAACTTATAAACTACAATGAAGTTATGAAACTGATTCCTGAAGGCACAAGGGTTTTAGACCTTGGCTCAGGTGATGGGTATCTTCTTGAAGAATTAATTAAAAGAAAACGCGTTATAGGCACAGGCGTTGAAATTAATCAAGATTTGGCAATTCAGTCTATGCAAAAAGGGTTATCAATTATTCAGGGCGATATTGATGAAGACCTAAAGCAATTTCAAGATAAAAGTTTTGATTATGTAATTTTAAATCAAACCTTGCAATCAACTGTGAAGCCTGATTATGTTTTAAAGGAAATTTTAAGAATTGGGAAAAAATCAATTGTAAGTTTTCCAAATTTTGCATATTGGAGAGTTAGATTTTACCTTCTTTTAAAAGGCAGAATGCCGAAATCTGAGATGTTACCTTACGAATGGTATAACACCCCAAACATTCACTTGCTCACAATTAACGACTTCCACGAGTTTTGCAAAGCTGAAAACATAGAGATTTTAAATTCAATTTATTTTACCTCAGGGCTTAAAAAAAGCTACCGAAGTAATTTAATTAAAACAAACAAGCATATAGCTAACTTCTTTTCTTCTGATGCAATTTTTGTAATCCAAGAAAAAAATAAATAAATTAAGCTTTTTAGCTTGTGTTGTGCGTGCGTTTTGTGTTAGAATTATTTTGTATTTAATCAAGGGATAGATAATGTTTGAAAGATTTACCGAAAAAGCAATCAGGGTTATAATGTTGGCTCAAGAAGAAGCAAGACGTCTCGGGCATAACTTCGTGGGCACTGAGCAAATTCTCTTGGGGCTTATTGGCGAAGGCGCTGGCGTTGCAGAAAAAACTTTAAAATCAATGGGCGTTACCCTAAAAGATGCTCGCGAAGAAGTTGAAAAAATTATAGGCAGAGGCTCTGGGTTCGTTGCAGTTGAAATCCCCTTCACTCCAAGGGCTAAAAAAGTTTTAGAACTTTCTTGGGACGAAGCTCGCCAATTAGGTCATAATTACATTGGCACAGAACACTTGCTTTTAGGTTTAATCAAAGAAGGTCACGGCGTTGGCGTTAAAGTTCTTGAAAACCTTGGTGTAGATTTAAACAAATGCAGAGCAAACGTTATAAAACTTTTAGGTGAAACAAAAACAACTGACACACAAAGCCAAACATCTGGCGGAAGAACAGCGGCTGTTGCAGGAAGCGTAGGTTCATCTAAAGCAAAAACTCCATCTCTTGATGAATTTGGCACAGATTTAACTTTAGCTGCATCAGAGCAAAGGCTAGATCCTGTTGTTGGCAGAGAAAAAGAAATTGAAAGAGTTATTCAAATTCTTGCAAGAAGAACTAAAAATAACCCTATCTTAATTGGTGAACCAGGGGTTGGTAAAACAGCAATTGCAAATGGACTCGCAATTAAAATTGTTGATGGCGAAGTTCCGGATATCCTAGAAAACAAAAAAGTAATTCAGCTTGATATGGGTCTTCTTGTTGCAGGCACAAAATACAGAGGCGAGTTCGAAGAACGTCTTAAAAAGATTATGGACGAAATTAGAACCGCAGGAAATATTATCATTATCATCGATGAAATTCACACACTCATTGGTGCAGGTGCGGCAGAAGGTGCGATTGATGCTGCTAACATTTTAAAACCAGCACTTTCTCGTGGCGAAATTCAAGTTATTGGCGCAACAACGCTTGATGAATATAGAAAACACATCGAAAAAGATTCAGCACTTGATAGACGTTTCCAATCTGTAATCATTGAACAACCAAGCAATGAAGAAGCAATTGAAATTATCAAAGGCTTAAAAGCAAAATATGAAGAACACCACAGATTAAACATTTCAGACGAAGCAATTGTTGCTGCGGTTGAGCTTTCATCTAAATTTATTACAGAGAGATTTTTGCCAGATAAAGCAATTGATATTATTGACGAAGCAAGCTCGAAAGTTCGCTTAAATGTATCAAACTTACCTGAAGAAGGCAAAGAACTTGAGCAAGAACTTAAAGCAACAATTAAAGAAAAAGAAGAAGCGATTAGAAACCAAGAGTTTCAAAAAGCTTCTGATTTAAGAGATATTGAAAAAGAAATTAAAGCAAAAATTAAAGAATATGAAGCTGAATGGCGCGCAACACAAGATATGAATAAACCAACCGTTGGTGTTGATGAGGTTGCAGAAGTTATAGCTCAAATTACAGGTATTCCTGTTACAAAAATCACTGAAGGCGAATCTGAAAAACTTTTAAAACTTGAAGAAACGCTTCACGAAAGAGTAATTGGTCAAGGTCAAGCGGTTATTTCGCTCGCAAAAGCAATCAGAAGAGCTCGTGTTGGGCTTAAATCGCCAAACAGACCAATTGGTAGCTTTATTTTTGCAGGTCCAACTGGTGTTGGTAAAACAGAACTTGCAAAATCACTTGCTGAAACAATTTTTGGCTCTGAAGACAATATGATAAGAATTGATATGTCAGAGTTTATGGAAAAACATACAACTTCAAAACTTATCGGTTCTCCTCCAGGGTATGTTGGCTACGACGATGGCGGTCATATGACTGAAATCGTCCGCAAAAAACCTTATTCTGTTATTCTATTCGACGAAATCGAAAAAGCACACCCTGATGTGTTCAACATTATGTTGCAAATTTTAGATGATGGTCGTTTAACAGATTCAAAAGGTCGCCACGTAAACTTTAAAAATACAATTATTATTATGACATCTAACGTTGGTGCTTCAATGATTACATCAACTCAAAAACTAGGTTTTTCAACCGCCGAAGATGTTAAAAAAGATAAATATGAAAAATTAAAAGATACAGTTATGGAAGAAATGAAAAAATCTTTCAGACCTGAATTTTTAAACAGAATAGATGACATCATTGTGTTTGCTCACTTGGCTCAAGAAGAAATCAGAGAAATCGTTGATTTAATGCTCAAAGATTTATTCAAGAGACTAGGTGAAAGAAACTTAGAACTTAAAGTAACTGATGAAGTTAAAGATTATCTTGCAAAAGAAGGCTACAACGAAGCTTATGGCGCAAGACCTTTAAGAAGAGTTATCCAAAAGAAAGTTGAAGATGTGCTCGCAGAAGAAATCCTTAGTGGAAAGTATGTTGAAGGCGACACAATGACTATGAAAATGGATAACGAAGAAATTATCATCGTTAAAGAATAAGTCTGAATAGTACAAATATACTTAAGGAGTGATGTCCGAGTGGTCTATGGTGCAATCTTGGAAAGGTTGTGTGGGTTTCCCACCAAGGGTTCGAATCCCTTTCACTCCTTATTTTAATAGAGAAAATCCGCCAAAAATCAAATTATATAATAATATATTTCTTAATTTTTTCTCTTTTATCTTCAGGGATTTCATTAATTTTGAAAAAATCTTCTAGACTTTTATAGTCCCCAAAATGACGTCTGTTATGGGCAATGTGCTTTGCAGTCATTTTATCAATATTTGGAATAAGCATAAGAATTTTCCAAGATACTTTATTTGGGTTTACAAAAGGTTTTGAAACATCTTCTTTAAAATTAGAAATTTCAGCTTTGTAATAATTATATATAACCATTGGCTTTATATAAGAATAAGCAATAGACGCCAAGAGCAAAATGCAAGCAGTTATAATTAAAGCCATATTGGCAGATGCAAAAAAGCAAATAATTACAGCGGTTAGAATTGAAATTATAATACTATTTTTCATAAATACACCTCTAAAGTTTTTAAATTATTATAACAAATTTTTTCAACTTTTTAAGCTTATTTCAAAAGCGTAACAATTTGTAAATTATTTATTGGTTCAGCTAAAGTTTCAACAAAAAATATCGTAAGTATTAAGGTGTAGTGGTAATAATGGGTGAAAAGCGGTTATGTCATTTGATAAAAAAGTGCAAGTTAATATAAACAATAATGTTTATCAAGTATCAAAACAAAATGACGTAAATAATGCTGACAGTAGCAAGACAGCTACCGTTCAAAACGCCAGAAGCACTGCATCCATAAACCGCACAGACGATAGTGAATACATAGATATTAATATAGACGAAAATAGAGAAACTGCCACTGAACAAAATTCAGATAATAAAGAAGAAAATATTGATGAAAACGAAATATTAATTAAGCAATTAGAAGCAGAAATTGAAAAGTTGGAATCAGAATATAATGCAAGTCAAAAAGGCAAGGGTATTGCAGGTTCTGTTGGCGGATTTCTCTCTTCTTGCTGGAATGGTGTCACAGGAAAAGGTTTTAAAGATGGTGCAAGAGTTGAATTAGATAAAAAAATTGCCCTTTTAGAAGCTGCCAAATCAGACCCGACAAAACTTGCTGAAGCATATAAAGCAATTATGGGAACTGATTTAACAGATGAAGTTAGAGAATCTGCTATTGAAGCACAAAAAGTTGCAGATAGCTTAACAACAGAAGAAAAAGAAGAAATTATAGCTAGACTTAAAGAGCAAGCGGCTTCATTGACAGAATTAATGGAGCAAACTAAAGACGACCAAGGCTGGTTTTCAAAAGCTATGGGCGGCTTAAATAATGTTTTAGGTTTTGGAACAAATTCAATTAAAGCAGATGCCAAAATTGCAGAATTTGTTAAACAAGTTAATTCTCTTGATGCCAACGACCCAGATTTCGCAGCAAAATATCAAGCTTTAACAGGGGAAGCACTATCTTTAGAGGGAATTGAAGAATTATCACAAGGCGTTTCAAAAGTTGGAAATTCATCTGCCGCTGAGGCGATTATGGATTACGAAGAAACCCAAGCAGCAGCAAAAGAAATTGGTTCAGGTATTGTAGTTGGTATTGTTGTAGCAGCTTGCGTAATTGCAGCTCCATTCACAGGCGGTGCTTCAATTGCTCTCGGTGCGGCTGTTGGCGGTGCTACGACTGTCTTAATCAATGCAACAGATACTATCGGAACAAGCAAAAAATATTCACTTGAACAAGGTCTTCTTGATTTTGGCGGTGGGGCAATTAATGGCGCAATTACAGCTATGACATTAGGTGGCGCAGGGCTTGCAGGAAAAGGTTTTTCAGCTCTTAAAGGAGCGGGGAGTTCTGCGGCTAAGCAAAGCGCAAAAGAAATGATATCAGGCGGATTTAAAAATACAGCAAAAAATGCTTTTAAAGGCTTTGGACAATCCGCAATGCGTGGTGCTAAAATCGCAACATTTAGCTCGACTTCAAATTATCTTTTAAACACCGTTGGAACAAACGCAATATATGAAGCTACAGGAAATTATGCAAAATCTCTAAATTTAAAATCTTATGGTGGTGCAATCAATATAAATCCAAATTCTGTTATAGGTAATATAACTGGCGAGTTTATTGGTAACTATATTTTTGCTGGTGGTGAAGAGTCAAAAGGTGGCGCATTGATGATTGATTCTGGGGTTACCATTGGACGAAAAGATGAAAATGATAATGTAGTGGGTGGAATTATAAATTCATCATTTATTGGCAACTATAATGAAAATACTAATTCAAAAGGAGTTGCAAGAGGTGGTGCTATATATACAAAGTCTAACTTGAATATTATTGCTGATAATAAAGTTTCAGAATTTACGGATAACTATGTTAAAGTTGGTGGGCAAAAGTTAAATGAAGCTATATATGTTGATGGAAATAATTTGAATTTAACATTGAGTGCCGTTAATAATGGTAAAATAATTTTTAATGATTATATTGATGGGCAAACTGGTTATAATGTGTATTTGACAGGGGATTCTACAGGTAAGATTGGCTTGTTTAATCAAATTCAAAAAGCTGATGTTTCTGTTGAAAATGTGATTGTTGATTTTGTGGATAATAAAATTGGAGAAAGTGAATTTTATACTTTAAAATCTGACGATACTGCTGTTTATAATTTTGATATTGATTTAATAAATGGAGTTGGGGATAGTATAAAAACAACAAAAGAATCATCTGGTGTTATTAAAATAGGGTTATTAAATTGTTTGAATTCTTATTCTGGAACTCCTATAACTGTTCAACTTTTGAAAACTCAAAATGCTGGTTTGAAACTTGCATTATCAGACAATATAATTACAATTCCGTATGTTGAAAATATTATTTATAATGATCAAATAGTTACGATTCCAGACGGTATTGAATTATCAACG
>JAZNJP010000179.1:0-3415 GCA_045578125.1 Candidatus Gastranaerophilales bacterium
CTTAGCGAATCTAACCCAATGATGGGTCTTCGTGGTTGCAGATTAGGTTTAACTTACCCAGAAATCAATGAAATGCAAGTTAGAGCAATCTTTGAAGCTTGCTGTGATTTAACAAAAGAAGGACACAAAGTTCAACCTTGGATTATGATTCCATTGATTGGCCATGTTAACGAACTTAAAGTTGCAAAAGACATTTTAGTTGAAGTTGCAAATAAAGTTATGGAAGAAAAAGGAGTTAAGGTTGAATACAAATTCGGCACTATGATTGAAATTCCTCGTGCAGCACTCACTGCAGATGAAGTTGCTGAATATGCTGAATTCTTCTCATTCGGTACTAACGACTTAACTCAAATGACATTTGGTTACTCAAGAGACGATGCTGAAGGCAAATTCTTGAAAAACTATGTTGAGCAAAAAATCTTAGCTGCTAACCCATTTGACACATTAGACACTAAAGGCGTTGGCAAATTGGTTCAAATGTCTATGAGTTTAGGTAAAGAAGTAAACCCAGCTCTTGTTGGCGGTGTTTGCGGCGAACACGGTGGCGATCCAGATTCAGTTAAATTCTGCCATAAAATTGGTTTGAATTATGTTTCTTGCTCACCATTTAGAGTTCCTCAAGCACAACTTGCAGCAGCTCAAGCAGTTTTAGAAAACAAATAGTTTTATAAAACATAAGGGAAGACAGGGTTTAGTTTTAAACCCTGTCTTTTTTTTGGAGTTATATTGTTTTGAGTTGATTATTTAGCTTCCGGTTTAATCTTTGACCATTTATTGTCTTTTAGTTCAAAATCCTTATCACCAAGTTTAATTTTATTGTTTACGGCATCATACATATCTGTTACAGTTTGAGTGCCTTTGTCATCATAAGCAAATTTTTCATACTTAGAAATATTGCCTTTATCCATACTGATAACAGCTGCAGGAGCTTTTCCATCGGTGCCTAACGAAATTTTATCAAAGAGATATTTGGTTACTTCTTTATCTCCATCTTTAACTGTTTCAGGTTTAATGCCTTCAACAAGAGTTGCGATTTTGTTATCTTTAGTGAGACCGATACCGAGAGATTTTAATGTATCTGTACCGTCGCCTACAAATTTGAATATTTCAGCTTTGTCGCCGCTGCCTGCAATAACTTCAGTTAGTTTTCCGTCTTTAGCTGCTTTTGCAATCAAATCTGCCGCACTTTCTGAAACTTCAACTGCATCCTTACCGTATGTTGCAACCAATTTACGTGCTGCAGCACCCTCGCCTGTTCCTGCAAGTTCTTTAGTAAATTTAACAACATCATCTGCATCTACAGTAAAGCCACTTACTTTGTGTGTTTTTTGGAGTTCGGCAAATGCATTTTTTGCTGCATCATCCGCACCTTCGGCAGTAGCTTTTTTAGATGCCTTGACAAGATCTTCGATGAATGAAGGCTTCTTGCCTGAAGACAATTCGCCAAATGCATCTTTTACAAGGTCATTACCTTTGATGAAATTGGTTTCAACTGCACTTTTTGCAGGTTGTCCAGACTTTTTGAATGCATTTTCAACCACATCGGTTGCGCTAGACGCTATACCTTTTACCTCGTCAACCATTTTGGCTGGAGTTGCTCTGCCTGTAACCATTTTGTAAATACCAAAAGCTGCAGCACCCGCAACAGCGGCACCACCAAGAATCCATCCTAAACCGATTTTCTTTTTAGGTTGTTGCTCTTGTGTAGTAATTTCTAAAGTGTCGGCAGCAGGGGTTGATTCTAAATTAACACCTTTGTTGGCAAAAGCAGAAACATCTGCCGCCTGAGTTGCGTCTTGTTGTGCTTGAAGTGTTTCAAGACTTGGTTGCATAGTAACATTTTGCATAAATATAACTCCTCAAATTTGTTTATAGTTTAATAAAGGTTTTCTTTTACAAATAATTGCCATGTTTAAAATAAATTGTTAAGATATATTAAGAAACGATGCAAAAAATGAAATTCATTTTAATATTTCTTAACAAAAGACTTGCGAGAAAAAATGCATAGTGATATATTAAGTATATATTCCTTATATCTTTAGTTTTGTCTTACAAATAATTTAATTCCAAAAACTCCCTTGAAAAACTCACCTGCAAGGGGCTAAATTTTGTGCGTTCCATAAATAGGAGATTGTATAATGAAAAATGCGGCGATTTTAAACCTACAATGTGATGATGCAATTAGAATTTATTTAAGAAAAATTGCAAAATTTGAAGAACTTTCACAAGAACGAGAACTAGAATTAGCAAACTTAGCACTTAAAGGCGATAAACTCGCAAAAAGATTGCTTGTGCAAGCGAATTTAAATCTTGTTGTAAAAATTGCAAAAACTACAATTCATAAAAGCCCACTTCCGCTCACAGATTTAATTCAAGAAGGCAATATGGCACTAATTAATTCGGTTGATAAATTCAAACCCGAACTAGGCTTCAGATTTGGAACTTACGCAAGTTGGTGGATTAAGCAAGCAATGTTCAAAGCAATATCAGAACAATCAAATTGTGTTAAAATCCCTGTTTATATTCAAGAAACACTTTCAAAATATAACAAAGTTAGAAAAAATCTTGAGCAAAAATATGGCTGCGAAGTTCAAACTTCAAAAATTTGCAAAGAAATGAAAATCGAAGAGAGCAAAATAGAACTATATCTAAATGCTTATATGCAAAAAATATCCCTTGATGAAGCTTGCAATTTTGGGCAAGAAAATTCATTGTCTTATGGTGAAATTATCGAAGATAAAAGACAAAATATCGAAAAAATAATCGAAGACAAAGAACTTAAAAACGATATTAACGCCGTTATTGAATTTTTAAATCCTAGAGAAAAAGATGTTTTGAAAAAAAGATATGGCCTCATTGATTCAGAAAAAACAAAAATCACACTTGACGAAATAGGAAAAGAGTATGGCGTTACAAAAGAATGCGTAAGGCAAATTGAAAAAAGAGCAATCAAAAAAATCCAACAAAATGCCGAATTTAAGGAAACTCTTGGTGCATACATCTAAAATCGTTTTTTTATATTATTGACTATTCTCCCAAAATATTTGAAAATTTAATTAGGAAAAGGAGTAGTTGATATGAAAAAAATAATAATGTCCCTAGCGGCTTTAATAGTACTTACAAGCACTTGTTATGCAGTTCCTATTTTTTCAACAAGTAGTGATTCGGAAAAAATAGATATCGAACCAACAAAAACAGAAGCTGCCAAAAAGGCACCTAAATTAAAATTAAATAATGATTATTTTGCGCCAAAATCAATTGAAGGAGAAACAAACAGTTCTCAATATGGTGAAATTCAAAATAATAGCTACAGAAGCGCAATCACAAATCTTGACGGCGCACAAGTTGAACTAAGAGAACAACTTATGGATTATAAAACAAAATACACAGATGCAAAAGCTCGCTTAGCGGCAGT
>JAZNJP010000180.1:0-6199 GCA_045578125.1 Candidatus Gastranaerophilales bacterium
GAACTTAAGCATGACGGCAGAAGAAGCGAAGGAATAAACGTCAATAAAGACAAATTTGAGATGGTTGTGACAAAAGACCTTGGCGGTACAGGACTCGCTCTTGCCAAAGTTTTAGCAGACAAAAAACAAATAAACCACGGCGATTACATCATGGGTGTTATGACAGGTGGTGGCTTTGGTAGCGTAGATATCAAAGTTAAAGGAAAACCTGAAGACCCAATTGTTGAAATTGAAACTTCAGAAAGCAGCAGCTATCTTTCAGGAAACATCGCTCTTTATGACCAAATGGTTAAAAAAGTTGATGAAATCTTAAAAAGCGACAAACCAAAAGAAAACTTCAGAAAGCTAACAAACAACGGTAATAGGGAATTGAAAGAAATTGCGCCAGTTCTTGGTAAATTAGGAAGACAAGGTGTAAGCGTTAAGTCTCACATCAATTACTACTTCAATGCTCTAGATTTGGATGCTAGCAAAGAAGAAATTGATTATTTAATAAAATTAACTCAAAAAGTTGGTGATGCAAGAATCGTTTGCGACAACAAAATGTATTTAAATAACAATAGAAAAACAAGAGACAATGCATTAATTAAAGAAATCAGAAATTGCGAATATTTTGAAGAAGTGCAATCAGATGAACCAGGAAAATTAATGTTTAGATTAAGCACAGAAATTGTTCCAGCCAGAAAAATGAAAGAGGCAAGAATTGAAACAGTTAATGAATATGCAAACGCTGTTTCGCTTATTTCAATCAATAAAATTAATGACTGCATCAATAAAGTAATTCTCGTTGGTCCATTTGCTCAAGGTTTAAATAGACACATCCAAGAACATCAAAAAGAATATGGCGTAAAAGATTTGCCAGAGCTCATCATGCAAAAAATCATGACCAATACAGATGAAAACCATGTTGACCTGCCTTCGACAAGAAGATTGATGAAGTTATATGATTTCAAAATCATTTGCGACCCAGAAATTAACTTCCCAGACAACACATACGCTGGCGAAATTCTTCTAGATAACAGATTGCAATTTGTTCCAAATAGAGGAAGCTGGTTTAGCATTCCACTAAATGAACTTAATCAATACTAATTTATAAATGGAGATAAGGGTGAAAACCCAATTAAACCGCCAAGTTTAAATATAAACAAGGCGGTTTTTGTTGCTGAATTAAAATAAAAAAGAACCGACAAAGCGGTTCTTTTATGGTGCCCTGAGCCAGACTTGAACTGGCACTGGGTTTGACCCCAATTGGATTTTAAGTCCAACGTGTCTACCGATTCCACCACCAGGGCATATTTAACTTTCAAACTAAGAGACTCAACTCTTTACAAGAAAGAGTATATTACAAACATTTTTTATTGTCTAGCATTCAATATAATCAAAAGCTAAATCAAGAGTTTGTGCTTTATTGCAAAGTGCGCCTGAAGATATGATATCAACTCCACAAGAGGCAATATCAGCAATTCTATCTAGCGTAACTCCACCGCTCGCTTCAACTATAGCTCGCCCATCAATTAATTCAACACAATATCTCATATCATCAAGCGACATATTATCAAGCATAATGATATCAGCGCCAGCCTCTAGAGCCTCTTTAACTTGCTCTTTAGTATCACACTCAATTTCAATTTTATGAGCATGAGAAATATTGTCTCGAACCTTTTTAACTGCAGCAGAAATAGAGCCACATGCTGCAATATGGTTATCTTTCAACATAACGCAATCCGAAAGATTGAATCTATGGAGAGTTGCGCCTCCAACCTTAATTGCATATTTTTCGAACATTCTAAAACAAGGAGTGTTTTTTCTAGTATCAACTATTTTTGCCTTGTAATTCTTAATTTTTTCAACAAAAAGATTTGTGTATGTTGAAATTCCAGACATTTTTTGAATATAGTTAAGGGCAAGCCTTTCGCCAGTTAAGATCGACCTTTGAGAACCTTGAATCTTAGCAATGACATCACCTGCTTTAATTTTATCGCCATCTTTAAAGAAAAATTCAACTTGAACTTCTGGGTTTAAAACTTGAAAAACCATTTTAAAAACAGAAAGCCCGCAAATAATTCCGTCTTCCCTTGTTTTTAATTCAATGTTTAAAATTTTGTTATCATCAGCAATAAAATCAGTTGAAATATCCCCATAGCCTATATCTTCAAGCAGTGCATATTCAACATGCTTTTTAACTAAAAAATCATTTAACAAAAAGTTCATCTTCTATATATTCTCCAGAAATCAAAGGCTCTGCCTCGATGTAATCTATCCTTTTGTGAGCTCCAATTGATTTTTTTCTTGCAAAAGCAGCACGAGTAATAATTTCTGCAACTTGGAGTAAGTTTTTAAGTTCATATTGTTCTCTGTTTAAACTCTTTTTCTCAGAGCCAAAAATTCTTGCAATATCTTTAAGCTCAAAAAGTGCTTGTAATAGACCTTTCTCTTCTCTTTCTATGCCCACATATTTCCACATTATATTTTTAATTCTTCTTCTAATTTCATCACAATTAAATTCTGGAAGCTCACGAGCTTCATCGTAAATAGAAAGTGTTTTTTTAATTTCATCATCTATTTTTTTAATTGGTAGAAATTCTTTTTTGTCTAATCTACGAGCAAGCTCACATGAGCAGACAATGCATTCTAAAAGCGAGTTTGAAGCAAGCCTATTTGCGCCATGAAGCCCAGTACAAGCAACTTCGCCAACTGCATATAAATTGTTTACACCAGTTTCTCCTGCAACATTTGCCTTAATTCCGCCCATGCAATAATGCGCAGAAGGGGTTACAGGAATAAGATTATTTTCTAATATAATTCCATGTGCCCTGCAAAGCGATGTAATTGTTGGAAATCTTTTTTCAAAATTTTCCAAACCAATATTTGAAATATCAAGAAAAATACTATCTTGAGAATTTTCTTTCATGTATTTATGTAAAATACCAGAAACGACATCGCGAGGTGCAAGCGAACCGCGCTCATCATATCTTGAAACAAATTCATCGCCATTTTGATTTACAATAACAGCGCCCTCGCCTCGAACAGATTCCGACACCAGAGGCATCTTCTCATCGTCTTTAACATTTAGCGCAGTTGGGTGGAATTGAATAAACTCCATATCTTTTATTTCACAACCTGCGGATTTAGCTAAAACTAAACCGTCTCCAGTTGCAAGTGAAGGATTTGTTGTATATTTATAAACTTGACCAACACCACCAGTTGCAAGAACAGTTGCGCCTGAATAAATTGCTTCATAATCGTCAATATCAGCTCTATAAATGACCGCACCTTTGCAATCACGGTTTTTATCCAAGAGTAAATCAACCGCCATAGCGTTTTCATAAATTTGAATATTTTTAGCACGCAAAACAGCGCTAATCAAACCTTCTTCTATAACCCTTCCGGTTGCATCGCCATCGCCATGTAAAATTCTAGGCACAGAATGAGCACCTTCAAGAGTGTAAATCAAATTATTATTTTCATCTCTATCAAACTGAACCCCAGCCCTAATAAGCTCTTCAATTGCAGAGCAAGAATGTTCAGAAATAAAACTTACACTTGCAAAATCATTCAAACCGCAACCAGACGAAATTGTTTCTTTAATATGGAGTTCAGTTGAGTCTTCTTTGTTATCTGGCATAACGCCAACTATTCCGCCTTGAGCATATCTTGTATTAGATTCACCTAAACTTCCTTTAGTTACAAGTAAAATTCCATCTCTGAAATTATTTGAAAACGAAAGCTTGTGAGCAAGAAATAAACCTGCTGCACCACCGCCTATTATAAGAACTGAATAGTTAGAATACTTCAAAATTACTGCCTTATTATTGTCATTTACATTTTAGTATAAAAAAGTTTTTAATCAAATACGATAATAATATAAACCACCTGAAGATTATATTTTGTTAGCCAAACATAAGGGTAAATTAAGAATTTAAAAGTTTAAAAATGTCATTACAAGTTTTAAAAACAGATTTTGCTTCATTGATTGAAAGCATGTTATCGCCATCACAGAGAGCTTTTTCAGGATTTGGGTGCACTTCAAAGAAAAGAGTTCTAACCCCAGCTGCAACGGCTGATTTTGCAAGCGTTAAAACATATTGTTTTTCACCAGATGAACTTCCACCATGCCCGCCTGGAAGTTGAACACTATGCGTTGCATCAAAAACAACAGGATAATTTAATTCGTTTTGAATAATAGGAATAGAGCGAAAATCAACAACTAAATTACCATAACCAAAACTTGTACCGCGTTCTGTAATCAAAATTTTATCATTTCCTGATTGTTCAACTTTTTGCGCAATGCTTTTCATTTGATGCGGCGATAAAAATTGCCCCTTTTTAACATTTATTATTTTATTTGTTTTTGCTGCCGCAACAAGTAAATCTGTTTGACGGCATAAAAACGCAGGGATTTGAATAATATCAACAACCTGAGCTGCTAGTACAGCTTGGCTTACCTCATGAATATCTGTAACAATTGGCAAACCAAACTCACATTTAACGTCTGATAAAATTTTCAAACCTTCTTCTATTCCGAGCCCACGATATGACGAAAGAGAAGAACGATTTGCCTTATCAAAACTTGCTTTAAATACATAATTTATATCAAGTTCAGATGTAATTTTTTTAAGTTTTTCTGCTGTTTCGAAAACAATTTCACGAGATTCAATTGCACAAGGACCCGCAAAAATTGTAAGTTTATCGCCTGCTATTTCAAAATTGTTAAGTTTTAGTCTTTTCATAGATTTTATTATATAATACTAATAAAGTTTTAACAAATATATTAATGGGGGTTTTAGGATTTATGGTCGAAAAGGCTGAGGTAAAAAAAGAAGAAAGCGGAAAAGATAAGGCGCTTAAACTTGCATTAGAAAAAATTGAAAAAGATTATGGAAAAGGCTCAATTATGCGCCTTGGCGATAAAGTAGCAATCAATGTTGATTCAATTCCAACAGGTGCTTTAGCACTTGATTTAGCACTTGGCATTGGCGGTATTCCAAGAGGAAGAATTATCGAAGTTTACGGACCAGAATCAAGTGGTAAAACAACTCTAGCGCAACACATTGTGGCGCAAGCTCAAAAAAAAGGCGGAATTGCAGCTTTCATTGACGCAGAACACGCGCTTGACCCAGAATATGCAAGAGCATTAGGCGTAAATGTTGACCAACTTCTTATATCTCAACCAGACACAGGTGAACAAGCACTTGAAATCACAGAAGAACTTGTGCGCTCAGGCGCAGTTGATGTAATTGTTGTTGACTCAGTTGCAGCACTCGTCCCAAAAGCAGAAATTGAAAAAGCTATGGACGAACAACAAATGGGCTTGCAAGCAAGACTTATGTCCAAAGCACTTAGAAAACTTACAGCAATTGTTGGCAAAACTAATACAACGGTTATTTTTATTAACCAATTAAGAATGAAAATAGGCGTTATGTATGGTAACCCTGAAACAACAACAGGCGGAAATGCGCTAAAATACTACTCGTCAGTTCGCTTAGACATCAGAAAAACAGATACTTTGAAAAAAGATGGCGAAGATATAGGTAACAGAGTAAAAGTTAAAGTTGTTAAAAACAAAGTTGCACCTCCATTTAGAATTGCTGAATTTGACATCATTTTTGGCAAAGGTATTTGTGCAGTTGGTAATATCTTAGATGTAGCGACAAACTTAAACATTATAAAAAGAGCAGGTGCTTGGTATAGCTACAACGAAGAAAAATTAGGACAAGGTAGAGACAAGAGCAAAGAACTTCTCGAAGAAAATCCAGAACTTTTAGCAAAAATTGAAGCAGATGTTAGGGCAAAACTTGCCGAAAGACATTCGCCAAAAGCTCTAGAGTCGGCGGGAGAAGAAGAATAGATGAAAGGAATTATTCTGGCAGGTGGTGCTGGCACCAGACTTTATCCTGCAAGCCTTCCAATTTCAAAAATTTTATTGCCAATTTATGATAAACCAATGATTTATTATCCACTTACAACGCTTATGCTTGCTGGAATTAAGGATATTTTAATCATCACAAATCCAAGTGATTTGGAAAACTTTAAAAAGACATTGGGGACAGGCGAGGAACTTGGCATTAAAATTTCATATCTTGTTCAAGAAGTTCCAAGAGGAATTGCAGACAGTTTTATTATTGCAGAAAAATTTATTGGAGATGATTCAGTTGCCCTAATTCTTGGCGACAATATCTTCCATGGCTTCGGCTTTTCA
>JAZNJP010000181.1:0-6587 GCA_045578125.1 Candidatus Gastranaerophilales bacterium
TAATCCAAACTCGCTACACAAGAAATGATTTAGAGCTTAAATGTTCAACCTTTAGAGCTCGTGGCGATATGGTTGAAATTATGCCAAGCTATGAAAAAATTGTGACCAGAATTTCATTTTTCGATGATATTATTGAAAAAATTACAAGAATTGACCCAGTTACATCGGAAATTATTGAAACACCAACAGAAATTACAATTTATCCAGCAGTTCACTACGTCTCAGATGACGATGACTTAGAGGGCACGATTAAGCTTATAAGGCAAGAACTTAAAGAACGTCTTGTCCAATTAAATTCTCAAAATAAATTAATCGAGGCGCAAAGGCTTGAGCAAAGAGTGAATTACGATATTGAGATGATTAAAGAAATGGGCTATTGCTCTGGCATTGAAAACTATTCAAGAATTATTGAAAGAAGGCCAAAAGGTTCTCACCCTGCCACTTTACTTGATTATTTTAAGGGTGATTTCTTAACTGTAATTGATGAATCGCATGTGACTATTCCTCAGCTTAACGGAATGTATTTTGGAGATAAATCAAGAAAAGAAACCCTTGTGGATTATGGTTTTAGGCTTCCATGTGCCATTGATAATAGACCTTTAAAATTTGAAGAATTTTATTCTAAAATTGGTCAGAAAATTTTTGTTTCAGCAACACCTGCCGAGTTTGAACTTAATGAGTCCAATAACAAAGTTGTTGAGCAAATAATTCGCCCAACAGGACTTTTAGACCCTAAAATTGAAGTGCGAAAAACACTTGGGCAAGTTCAAGATTTAATTGAAGAAATTAAAAAAGAAACAGAAAAATCTTCAAGAATTTTTGTGACCACGCTCACTAAAAAAATGGCGGAAGATTTAACAGATTATATGCTAACTCAAGGAATTAAAGTCCGTTATTTGCACTCTGGAGTGCAATCAATAGAACGTGTTGAAATTTTAAGAGATTTACGCCTTGGAAATTTTGATGTTTTAGTCGGAGTTAATCTTCTTCGTGAAGGACTTGATATTCCTGAAGTTTCCCTTGTTGCCATAATGGATGCCGATAAAGAAGGATTCCTAAGGTGCGACACATCTCTTATTCAAACAATTGGAAGATGCGCAAGAAATGCATCTGGCAGAGTTATTATGTATGCAGATAAAATCACAGGTTCAATGGAGCTTGCAATTAAAGAAACAAAAAGAAGAAGGACCCTGCAAGAAGAATATAACAAGGTAAATAATATTACCCCAAAAACAATTAAAAAGAAAATTGAAAATAATTTATTATCACTTGTGGCATCATATAGAAACCTCGAAGATATTATTGCAGAAGAGATGACAGAACTTAATATCTCAAGAAAAGACTTGCCAAAACTTCTGAATAAACTTGAAAAAGATATGGCTAAAGCTGCAAAACTTTTAGACTTTGAAAGAGCAATCCAAATTCGTGACCAAATCAAGAAATTGAGAGAAATGGTTTAGCTAAATCTGTTCTTAAAGCTCAATTTACATCTTCTCAGGTGCTGAAACGCCAATTAATTTAAGCACATTTGCCATAACAGTTTTTGTTTGTGCAACTGTAAACACCATTGCTTTTGTTGTTTCTTTATCATCTGATAAAACTCGTGTGAAATTATAAAATTGGTGGAAATCTCCAGCAAGCTCAAGAGCGTATTTGCAAAGCAAATAAGGTGCTTTATTTTTTGCAACCGAAGCTATAATTTCATTAAATTCTTCAAGTTTTAAAATCAATTTTTTTAAATATAGCGCTGATTTTGCGTCGATGTTTGCAGAGTTTATATCGCCAGCTCTTTTTGCATTTACAAATTCAGATTGACTAAGGTGTGGTGGCAATTCTTTTTTATCCACTGTGTCAATTCTAACATCTGTTGCTCTTCTTAAAATTGAAGCACATCTTGCGTGAGCATATTGCACATAAAAAACTGGGTTTTTGTCACTTTGACTTTTTGCAAGGTCAACATCAAAATCAAGAGTTGTGTCTGTTGAGCGCATTAACATCCAAAAACGAACGCCGTCAACCCCCACTTCTTCAATTAAATCATCAAGGGTAACCATTGTTTTTCTCTTGCCCATACGAACAGCCATACCGTCTTGAACAATGTTTACAAGTTGCCCCAAGATAACAGTAAGCGCATCAGGGTTTCCGCCAAGCGCTTGAATTGCAGCCTTGATTCTTGGAATGTAGCCGTGATGGTCTGCACCCCAAATGTTAATCATTTCGTCACATCTTTTTAATTTATTCATGTGATATGCAATATCTGCAGTTAAATATGTATTATTCCCATCGGCTTTTTTAATTACTCTATCTTGGTCGTCGCCAAATTGAGTTGTTTTGAACCAAATTGCTCCGTCTTGTTCAAACATGTAGGGTTCAAGCGCTTTAATTGCAGCTTCAACTTCATTGTTTGCATATAAAGATAATTCTGAGAAAAATAAATCAAAATGCACGCCAAATTTTTCAAGAAGCTCTTTTTGGTTTTCAAGCATTTTGCGCTTAGCATAATCTGCATAATTTTCGCTTGAATTTTCTTTAATATATTCTTTTGCTGTTTCAATTAAATAATCGCCACGATAGCTATCTTCAGGCATTTCGATAGTTTCGCCTTTTTGCTCACGAACCCTGAGCTCAAGTGACTTGCCTAATTTTTGAATTTGATTTCCGGCGTCATTAATATAAAATTCTTGGAAAACATCATATCCTGCAAATTTCATTGATTCCGCAAGAGATGAACCAACTGCTGCCCATCTTCCGTGCCCAATGTGGAATGGGCCAGTTGGGTTTGCACTCACGTATTCCAAGTTTACTTTTTTGCCTTCGCCAATATTTTGTTTGCCATAGTTTTCTTTTTTGTTCGCAATGTCAGCTAAAATACTATTTAAAAAAGCATTTCCAACTTTAAAGTTTATGAAACCGCCTGCAAGTGAAACTTCAAAATTATTTTGCTCAATATAGCTTATAACTTCTTTTCCAATTAAAGGAGGTGCCATTTTAGCGCTTCTTGCAAGCGATGAAACATTAATTGCAAAATCGCCAAATTCAATGTTTTTTGGTTTTTCACAAATTAATACACCGTCAAATTCTGTCATCTCGCCGAGTTTTTTATCAGCAATAGCGTCTAAAATCGCTTTTCTTGTAATTTCAATAAAATAATCTTTAATCATAATAAAAAATTATATATGAAAAATAAAAAAATGTTTACTAACTCTAAAAAAAAATATATAATAAAAAAGCTAAATTTTATGGTTAAGAAAGTTATGAAAATTGCAATAGGTTCAGACCATGGTGGCTATGAACTAAAAGAAAAAGTTAAAACTTATCTTATAAACCTTGGAATTGAGGTTTCTGATTTCGGTACAAATTCAGCCGAAAGTGTTGATTATCCAGTTTATGCAAAAAAAGTTTGTGCTGATATTCTTGTAGGAAATGCAGATTTTGGCATTTTAGTTTGTGGAACTGGGCTTGGAATGTCAATTTGTGCGAATAAAATCAAAGGCATTCGAGCAGTAACGCCCGAAAACACATTTAGTGCCAAAATGTCTCGTGCCCACAATAATGCTAATGTTTTAACTTTAGGTCAAAGGGTGCTTGGCGAAGAGCTTGCTTATGAAATTGTCTCTGCCTTTTTAAATTCTCATTATGAAGCAGGAAGACACCAAAAAAGAATTGATATGTTTGAATAATTAAGTCCGATAAATGTTCTTCTCTTGGGCTTAATGGCGCCTCTTTCTAAGGGGCGCTTCTTATCCTAAAATTCAACAATATGCCTTTGGTGTTTTTCTTCTGTTGGAAGTTCATATGAATAAAATTTCGGAGTAATTTTTGCCATTTTTTTATCAAATGAATTCAACTCTTTTATTTCCTTTTCAATAACTTCCATTGTTCCTTTGTAAAATATAAATTTCCCGCCTTTAGCCAAATGTTTTTTTGAGTTTTTTACTATATATTTCATTGTTCCAACGGCACGAGAAATAATTAAACCAACTTCCAATGGTTTCAAACTCTCGGCTCTTGCCCAAATCACCTCTAGGTTCTTGAGTCCCGCCTTTTCTTTAAATTCAGATATAAAATTAATTTTTCTTGAAACGCTATCAAGAGCGTAAATTTTTAAATTCGGAAAGCAAATTGCAAGTGGAATTGCAGGAAGTCCGCCCCCTGTTCCAATGTCTAATATTTTTAAATTTGTTCTAAAATCAAACCCTTTGCATTTTAGAATTCCAAAAGAATCAAAAATATGTTTTTCAAATAAAAGTGCCAAATCGCCTTTGCTCATAAGGTTTGTAGTTGATGAATATTTCTGAAATTCATCATAAAATAAAGCTAATTTTTCAAAATTTTCATCGCTTAATTCAATATCGAAATATTTTTTTATATACTCAAATTGTTTTTTTTTCATAATGTTTAATATTCAGAAGCAATTGCCTCAAATTCATCTTTTGTCATTTTATGTTGCATATCTTCAATTCTTGAATTAATTTTTTCTGCATTTGTATCGTCTTCGCTTCCAAGAAGTTTTTTGGCTTCTAAAAAGTTTCTAAGAGCCATATTATTCGCCCCTACGCCATAGTAATAATCACCCATTTCAACAAGCGCTAGGGTTTCTTTGAATGTGTCGTGTGTATTTTTTGATGCATCGAGCGCAAGAGTTAAATACTCAAAAGCTTTTTCTCTATTTCTATATTCAAAGTAATGCGCAAGCTTCATATATATTTCAAATAGTTCATCGTAATTTTTAGACTCTTTAAGTTTATCAATTGCTTGTGCTAAATAGAATTTAGATTTTATATCTTCGCCTTTAGCTTCATAAATATCGGCAAGTGCCAAACAAGAATATCCTGAATAATTTGTACCCTTTGTTTTGCTTGTTGAACTCACTGTCAGTTCGTAATATCTTTGCGCACTTTCGCTGTCGCCTGCGTAATCAAATAATGTTGCAATTTTGTAGGAGCATCGTGCGCTAAAATCTTCTATATATTTGCTTTTTTTGATTTCTTCATATAACTCTAAATATTTTTCTAGAAGATTGACATCCTCTCCTTGGAGTTCATATAAATCAAAAAGTTGGAATTTGGAAATAAATTTCGCTTGCTCTGGTGCATTTTTATCATTTGAAATTTCTGAATAAATTTCTTTTGCACCTTCATAGTCAAATGCACCTTTTGAAATAAGGGCAATTTTTAGCATTGTTTTGAATTTTGTGTTTGAGCCTGCTTTTTTCTCAAATTTCAAATTATTTTTCAAACATTTTAGTGCTTCTTGTTTGTTTCCCATTTTTTCATATGCAAGAGCCAAAACAGAGTTTGCCTGCTGTGTGTGCTCATCGTTTGCTATCAAGTAATAAACATTCTTTATCATATTGATTGCATTATCAAATTGAAATGAATCAATGTTCTTCTGTGCTTCTTTTAAAATTTTATCGAAATCAATATTTTCCTCATCATCTTCATCGTCTTGCGCCATTGCAACATCAAACATTCCGCCTTTTTGCAGCATTGGTTTCTTGGCTATTTTTTGAGCTTCTAAGCCAAGGTATGAATAATTTGAATTAACCCTCACGTTTGACGATATAGTTGAAGGCGAAACTTTTTTAATTTCTTCAATAATTTTTCTTATTGTTTCTCTTGAAAGCCTAATGAGCCTATATTTTGGACTTTTTGCAAGTTCAGCTTCAAGTGCATCCAAAATTGTTGAATATAGATTGATTTTTTCTTTGTATGTTAATTTTCCAATGAGATGCCTTGAAAATATATGTGGCAAGAAATATTCATTTGATGAATTAAGAATTATAAATTTCTCAATTAAATAATTCAAAGTATCTGTCGATATTAGGCTATAAGCTTCTAAAAAGTCATAAGAAACAGTGCAAGGAAGTAGTGCTAATTTGTTTAATTCAGTCTGATATGGGGATAGCACAAGCAGAAAAATCTTATTGATAATAAATTCTCTAAAATCTAAATCCGTTTGTTTGTTTTGAAATTCTTTAATTAAATTCCCATATGACACACCAGACACTGAATGGTAATAAATTAAGCTATCAAAATATTCGGGATATGACGCATATGCTTTAAATAAAAAATCAACATTTTCTTTCGAAAGCTCTTCTGAAAACGAGGTCGTTTTTTCTCTGATATAGGGTTCAGAATAATCGTCTGCTTGGATATAATCAGAAACATTCAACGCTGAAAAGAGCCTGTTTTTTGTAATTAAAACAAGTTGTAAATTTTGCAATTTTGATATTACTTGTAAAAAATCTATAATTTGGTTTTGGTTTAAAATGTCATCAAAATCTTTAAGAATTATTACAGAATTAAATTCAGCATGAGAAAAATATTCTAAGATTTTTTCTGAAAAATTCTCTTTCAAACTCTTTTTGAACGCTATGTTGTTGTTTTGTATATATGTTCTGAATTCATCGTAAAGGTTTAATAAAATATCGTTAATTGTTGTGTAAGAGAAGCAGTTTAGGGTAAATGTAAAACAATTTTTCTTAAATTTTGAAACACCAGCTTTAATTAGCATTTCTTTGTTTGCAGTTGAAAATCCAAAAATGTTTATAAGTCGGAGGCCCAAGCGGTCTTAGGAAGACAAAC
>JAZNJP010000182.1:0-3240 GCA_045578125.1 Candidatus Gastranaerophilales bacterium
AATCAAAACTTTTTACATAATTATATGTATAAGGTTTTGATAATTTTCCTTCCATATCAATTACATAAATGTTTGATGGTGGCGCATAAGACAATTTTCTATCTGAAAAATTCTCAGGATAAACAGCCAAAAAATCTGCAAATAAAATTGCAAGATAAAGAACAGCAAGAACAATCGTTGCCAAGAGTGTAACTTTATCATCACGAATTCTTTTCAAAAGTTCCCTCATCAGCTCTTTATCCTCGGATCAGTAACTTTAAGTAAAATATCTGCAATTAAATTTCCCAAAACAAGCATGAAAGAGCCTATCATAAGGCTTGCCATAACAAGATTTATATCAGATTTCATAACAGCTTCTAAAATTAATCTTCCAAGCCCTGGATATTGAAAAATATATTCAGTGAGCGCAGCACCAGATAATAACCCCGCAAATTCAAAACCAAGAAGTGTTATCATTGGGTTAATTGCATTTTTTAGCGCATGTTTTACAATAACCACATGCTCTGGGAGCCCCTTTGCACGAGCAAATTTTACATAATCACTGTTTAGCGTATCAAGCAAATTTGCTCTCATTTGCCTTATCAGAGAACCTGCTGAAATTACAGTCAAAACAAAAACAGGAAGCACAAGATGATGCGCCATATCTAAAAATTTTCCCCAAATTGAAAGTGAATAAAAATTACTACTTGTAAGGTTTCCAATTGGAAATGCTCCTGTTTTTTGTGCAAAAATAAGGCACAAAACCGCAAGGAAAAAAGAAGGTATCGCCATGCCTATCGTTGCGAAAAACAAAATGAGCCTATCCGCCGTTTTTTTGAAATTCAACGCCGCAACAACCCCCAAAGGAATCCCGACAAACCAAGTTGCAATAATTACGCAAAATGAAAGAAGTAAAGTGTTTCCTGCTCTCTCTTTAAGTTTAGTGGAAACAAGCTCACCTGATGTTGTTGTTCCCATATCTCCTTTCACAAAATTTTTTACCCAATAAATATATTGAACATAAATTGGTTTATCAAGCCCAAGGCGCTTTGTTTCATGTTCAATTGTAGCTGGAGATATCGCAGGATTTAATTTTAACTCCGCTAAAGGGTCAACTGGGGATAATCTTATTAAAAAGAAACTAATTAACGAAACAATAAATAATATTGGTATCGCTTGCAAAATTCTTTTAAATATATATTTCAAAATCTGCATAAACTTTATTTTATCTTAAAATTTAAAAATAGGCATTAGCTTATAAGTTTATGTTTTTTCATCTTTCTAAAGGATAAAAAAAATCAAAAACGTAAGATAATAAAAGCTATGGAAAGAAAGTTTACGTTTATTGAAATTTTAAACAATGTTCATCCGCTTACACTTGCTTGCATCGTAACATCAGGTCTTGCAGTGTTATCTCTTTACTGCATACTTTAATTCCCCTTCTCAATTGCAATGCATAAGCATTATTTAGTACTTGAAGTACTCATTTTAGGCTGAGCATTTGGAGTTTTGTTATTTCTTCTCTCCGAAAGAAAATCTTTGTATTTCATACCTAAGAAACTTATAAGAAAGGCTGAAGTTGGCACTAGAAGATATGTAATGAAACCAAATTTATAACCTTTTGCCACTTTTTTTGCAAGAGCTGAGTCAAGCAGTTCTTTTGCCCATTTATTTCCCTTTTTTGTTGCCATGCCTTCTTCTAATAGCATAGGCAAAGACGAGGCAGCAGCAAGAAATGGAAGTGTTTTTCTAAAAATATTTTTTGCTTTTTGAAATTTGGTAAGTTCTTTGCCATCTTTTGGTTTTTCTTCATTCAAAAGTAAGCTTGCAAAAGCAACTACAAAAGGAACCCTTTGCGATGGCAAGTAAAGGGGAAATATTTTTTTCAAAAACGAAGAAAATTTGCTATTATGAGCATGTCCAATTTCATGAAAAAACAGGTTAGGGGCAATTTCTTTGTTTATATAAATTGAACCTGCGCCATCAAAAAACGCATTTGCACCTTGTTGAACTTGTTGTAAATCAAGTATGGTTAGTGGGTATTGCATGAAATCAGAAAGCTTCGTTTTTGATGTAATGTTTTTTATATCAATCAGTTTTTCAAGATTTGCCTTTTTAAGCACTTTGTTTGCACTTTCATTCAAAATCTTAATTTCCTCGTCGTTTAAATTTTTAGCAACATTAAACATTTTTTTAAGCGCGGTGTTTGAAAAAAAGTTTTGCAAAAGAAGAACTGGCGCAGCTGGCGCGAAAGCAGAAACTGTCCTTGTTACTTTCTGTATTCTTTCAGTTTTTTTCTTATCCAAGACAGGTTTTAGGTTATTGCTTTGGGCATAAGAATTCTGAGAATTTTTAAAACTGATTTTTTGCACAAATTAACCAATTTTTCACTAACCAAAAATATAAAAACAAAACCAGCATAAATATTGCCCGAAAATTAATATTTCTTAATGAATACACCATGCAGATGATGAAACAATTGCCTTCATGTTCTATCCTGAAGTATGACTATGGGGATTTAATAAGGTTAACAAGTTTTTTAATGAAAAAATTTAAGTTCAGAATGCAACCAATTCTTGAAATTAGGGAGAAAAAACTTGAAGACGAAAGATTAAAACTTGCAGAGTTACAAAATATTCTAAATTCGCAAATTGATATCTTAAACGAAATGGAGTATAGAAAAGGAAAGCTAATCGAAAGAATAGAGATACTCCAAAGTGGAGAAACAATGGCAATTGATGAAATATGCAATTGCAGAATGTTTCTAGAACGCATTAATTCAGATATTCAAACTCAGCTAGGTTTAATCAAAAAAACACAAATCAAAATAGAAGAACAAAAAAAAGTAATGACAATTGCCTATCAGGAACTCAAAACTCTTGAAAATCTAAAAGACAAACAAGAGGCGCAGCACCTAAAAGAAATCGAAAGGCTGGAAATGAAAGAAATTGACGATATAGCAATTAGTCGCTACAAAAACAAAAACTAACGGGGAAAAAATGCAAGAATTATTACAATCAAACAGTATAGCAGGGAGTGTTGAAGAAAGCCTGAAGGCAATGCTTTCACAAAAAATGTCTATGACAACAACCACCCAAGGCATGGACTTTGGCGAAATTTTTGCAAATGCAACAAAAAAACAAAAAGAACTCGCTGATTTTGCTGCATCAAGCACAAAAAATAAAACAAAGTCGGAGGCCAAGCGGTCTTAGGAAGACAAACTGGTAAGACAACTCCTTGGCTCACAGAACGACATGGCTA
>JAZNJP010000183.1:0-2868 GCA_045578125.1 Candidatus Gastranaerophilales bacterium
AATACTCTAACTCAAAAAGCAACAACAACTGTTGAAAAGGCAAATGCGCTCATCGACACAAGTAAAAAAGATATGGATGAAATCTTGGGTCAAAGCGAAATATTGATTAGTAAACTAATAAGTTTGACTGATAATATCAACAAACTTGCTGGCGATGAAAACCTTAGAGATAACGTAATGGATGCAACTAAAGCTGTTACAAAACTCTCAAACAACCTTAATTGCCTGTTTGAAGCGGAAGACACAAAAGAAGTCCTTAGCGATATTCAAGCAATTAGCAAAAACTTAAATGAAATTACAACTTATGTAAATGAGTTTTCAAAAGATCCAAAAGTTAAAAAAGAAATAAAACAAATTGTTGAAAATGTAGCCAATGCAACAAACCAAATCAATTCAACGCTCGCTACGGTTAACAATTTAGATGATGAAGATAAAACAAAAATAACCACTATTCTTGCGGACATTGGCGCAACAACAAAAAATATGAGAAAATTCTCTGAAAAATTAAATAAAAGATTTTTACTTTTTAGGTTGATGTTCTAGATGAGTTTAATGTCTAAAATTCAAAGAATGCATTATTCAAAATTTAGGCACACACCTTTGATGTGCGCGCTTTTAGCGCCAAGTTTTTTCTATAACATTGGAATTAATATCAAAAATTTTCTTTATGAAAAAAACATACTCAAAGGAAAAAAAGTACCCGCTAAAGTTATATGTGTTGGAAACTTAACGACTGGTGGGGTCGGCAAAACCCCAATTGTGATTGAAATTGCAAATTATCTTTCAAAAACACATAAAGTATGTGTGATTTCGCGCGGATATAAAGGGGAGTTATCATCAAAAAAGGTCAACATAATAAAAGACTATGAAAAAATAATAATTAGCGACCCAAAATTATCTGGTGATGAACCAAATTTAATTGCAAAAAACTTGACGTATGCAATGCTTATAACATGCGCCGATAGGGTTAAAGCAGCAAATTATGCAATTGAAAAACATGACGCTGAAATTATAATTTTAGACGACGGCTTTACAAACAGAAAACTGAAAAAAGATGTGCAAATTCTTTTGTTTGATGCAGAAAAAATGGTTGGAAACGGAAAACTTTTGCCAGCAGGGCCACTTCGTGAACCGATAAAAGAAATAAAAAGAGCGGATAAAATTCTTGTAATAAATAAGAATACGAAAGAATTTGAACTTACAGAAAATATTATAAAATTCTTTCAGTATAAAAATATAGAAGTGTGCAATGTCGTGCCAGATATAATTATAAACCCAAAAACGGGAGAAAAAATAAACAAAAAACAAAAAAATATTTATGCATTTTGTGCAATTGGGCAACCAGATAGCTTTTATAATTTTTTGAAAAAAGATTTTAATATTTTAGGAATAACAACTTATTCTGACCACCACAAATACACAAATAAAAATTTAAAAGAGCTCGAGCAAGATGCCATTTCGCGCGGAGCAGAAGCAATAATAACAACAGAAAAAGATTATGTTAAAATTTCAGAACATAATTTTTCAAAAATACCATTGTTTGTTCTAAAATTAAAGAACGAAGTAAATACCGAAAGGCTATTAAGTTGAAATTAAGCGAAATATACAATTCAAACAAAACAAAAATCTCTTTTGAAATCTTCCCGCCAAAGGGAGATAATTATGAAACAAGATTAGAAGAATTAGAGAGAGAGCTTGAAAAACTAAAAGAAGTTAATCCAGCGCTAATTTCAATTACGTATGGTGCATGTGGCTCTAATAGAAATTCAACGATTGAAATTGCAAAAATGGTTAAAGAAAAAATTGGAATTATTCCAATGCAACATTTAACTTGCATTTGCTCGAGTCTTCAATTCATTCAAGATTACATCAAAGAAATCGAAGATATGGGGCTTGAAAATGTGCTCGCACTTAAAGGAGACGAGCCCAAAGATAATCTTGTTTGCTATAAAGATTTCTTGTATGCAAATGAGCTTGTAGAATATATTAAAAAGCACTCTTCGCTTGAAGTTGCGGTTGCAGGCTACCCTGAAAAGCACCCAAGTGCACCAAGCTTAGATGAAGACATTAAGAGGCTAAAAGCAAAAGTTGACGCAGGAGCTGTTTGCATATTTAATCAAATGTGCTTTGACAACACAAATTTCTTAAAATACAGAGACAAATGCATTTCAATGGGCATTGCAAAACCTCAAATTGCAGGCATTTTTCCAATCACCAACTATAAACAAATAAAAAGAATAACAAGCATGTGCGAAGCGCAAATGCCAAAAAAATTAGTTGAAAACCTTGAAAAATATAAAGCCAACCAAGAAGACATAATAAAATATGGCATTGATTTTGCAAGCGAACAATGTGCTCAACTCCTAAAAGAAGGTGTCGCAGGGCTACATTTTTATACACTCAACAAAGCAAGCGCAACACTTAACATTCTTGAAAATATTCGCTAAATTAGAAAAAATCTTTGCGGTGTTTAGTTTGCAGTTGCGTAAAATGCGAAAACTTAGACCTAATTGGGTCAGTTACAGGTGATTTTTGCACATGTTTCAATGGATTAAAATCAGCTTCAACTTCACGTTTAATTTTGATTTCTTCTAAAAACTTCACTTTCCTCATAAATATATAATAGCATATTTTGGAACTTTTTAAACCCTAGCGAGCACGTGAAATGAAATAAAGTTTTGCTCTCCCATATGTTTTTTCTCGAAAAATCTCGAAATCAACAGGAATAAATTCAGAAATATTGAAATTCATTTTTTTATCGCACTCAACAACAAGAATGCCAGATGGCGCAAGTTTTTCAAAAGTATTTTCTATAATTTCAGAATAATCATCGCTCCAAGGAGGGTCAATATAGATTACATCATAGAT
>JAZNJP010000184.1:0-5641 GCA_045578125.1 Candidatus Gastranaerophilales bacterium
ATTCTTCGCCACCAAAAATCATTCTTGGGCTTGAACCAAGGTGGATTTCTTTACCGTAAATATCTTCGATTGTGATATCTTCTGTGCCTTTAGATATTTGATTTTCAATTTTTTTAATTACGTTTGCAATCTCTTTGAAACCAACAGGAGTGTTGATTGATTTTATGCCGTTGGCTTCTGCCCATTCGTCCCAAGAAGCAGAGCTTGGGGTGGTTTTAACAATAAATCTTTTATGGTTGTTGAATACACCTTTTTCCTTTAGTGATTTTGCCCAGAAATCCATAAGCATTAAAAATGCTTGATTAGGGCTGTAAATTGATAAAATTCTATTATTTGGAAGCTCTGACGTATCAATCCCAAGTGATTTTATTTTTTCTAAATTTTCCTTGTTATCTACTTGTAAAATGCTTAGCCTGTCGTGGTCTGGGTCTGTGACAAGGCATACGGTGCCCGTTTTTAAGTCTTTTAATTTTTCGTCATATTTAAGAGTTTCAATAACTGGAAAATATTCTTTACCGTCTCGCCTTCCAACAACACCAATATCTAAACTCCAGTCATAGAAAACATCTTTACCTTCTTTATCTTTTTTAATGTCTTTTCCAATTCCATGGAAAAACGGGTCTTCTTCTGTGTTGAACCAGATAAATTTATCTTCTATTCCAAGGTTTTTAAGGATTTTAGAAAGTGTCGCGTAAGCGCAACCGCCAACAGAATCAATGACAATTTTGTCTTTAAAATTTTTAATTAGGTTGAGGTTTTCTTCCGTTGCAACGCCATTTTTTAAATATTCAATGTAGAGCGTTACGCCATTGTCGGTCTTTTCCATAACTTCGAAGTCAAGATTTTTATCATCATTTGATGCAAATTTTATTTCATAAAAACCTTTTTCTTTTACTTCGTTTAGAATTTCTTCCATTTTATTTACAAATTCCATGCTCTCATCCGGCAAGAATTGCGAGCCTTGGTTGTTCAAATCTTTTGTAGCGTTTTTAACGCTTATGCCGTGTGAACTTGTGATGTATTCGCCACCAACAAGGTCAAGTTTGAAAGCGAGGAAAGAAGCAAGCCAAATTGGAATTGTTTTTTTGTTCGTTGGTAGAATTGTTTTAATTCCAAGCCCTGCTTGAATTTTTGAGATGATATTTAGAAAAATTGGGCTGTTGTAGCGAACTTCTCTGCCTGCAAGTTTTATGATATCGCCTTGTGGATATTTTTCAAGAAGAACAAGCGCTTTAGCAAGCGTTGCAAGAGTGATGCCCATTGTGTTAATTGGAAATCTTGTGTCGTGTGGGTAAAGCACATTTTGTGCGCCACGAATTCCTGCAGTTGAAACCGCAGCTTCTTTTTTATAGTTTTTAAACCAATCCCAAAGGTTTAGTTTTTCAACATGTTCTTGTGTAAGTTTGAAGGTGAATTCGCCCTCGTTTTTATAATCAAAAATACTATCTTTTTTAATTTCTTCAGGTGTGTTATTTTCAACTGCTTCAAATAACATTTTTTCTAAATTTTGCATAGTAAAACTCCTTATTCAAGTGCATTTTACCATATTAAAGAATAAATGCCAAAATCATTAAGATGAAAGAACCAAGTTGCATGCCAGTTGAGGCAAATTTGTTAAATCTGTTGCTATCATAGTATTTTGAAGTTTTTTTTGCCACGCTTGCTGCTTGAATTCTTTGAATTCTTATTAAGTTTGAATCTGTTGAAAAGTCTCTGTGAAATATTTTTCGCTCTAATCTATTTAATCTTAGTGCAAGTGGGTCATGTCCAAATGTTTTTCCAAGAAGAGACATTTCAAGCCCTGCAATTTGTAAAAGAGTATCATCTGTGTTTTCAGCATAGAAATCTGGACTTCTGCCGAATGTTTGTGGTTGATTATATCTATCTTGAGGAGTGTCTGGAGTTTGAATGTAGGTTGATGAGGCGCTGAGCCTTGCAACACGAGAGTCTAAATCTCCTGTTTGAATTGCGCCATATACTCTTTTTTCAAGTCTATCAAGTCTTTTGTAAATACTTTCGTGTGTGAATTGTTTGTTTAAAAATTCTTTTTCTAATTTATCTATAACAGGATAGCTTATAGATGGGTCTGAAGCTAGTTCGTCTGCTTCTAGCTTTTCAAGAACCTTGCCAATACTAAAGGATTCTTTTTCTGTTGCAATGCCTAGGGTTTCATTAATTTTTTCCATTCTTTCTTGAGGAGTATTTTTTGTATTTTCTTCGCCAAAGAGTTGTTTTTCAATTCTTCCAATTCTATCTACATCGGCTTCTTTTTTGTACTCGTAGCCCCAAAGAGAATATTCAACATTTCCTATTTGTTGCGTCAGGGTTTCTGCCGCATAGATTGGGAGCGAACACATTGTTAATATGATTAATGTAAAAAATAGCCTCATCATAGAAATATTATACCAAGAATAATTTTAGAAATCTTATACTTAATATTAATTTTTCTTATAGGATAAAAGTATCCCTGTTCCAATGTTCAATACTTGTGTTTGGTAATTTGGATTATTTGTTATTTCTTGAACAAATGGTTGAACTTTTTCTTCGTGCGAAAGAATATTATCGGCACAAATTAGTGCGCCTTTGGTTAAGATTGGGTCTAAAAGTTTGAAGTATTCAATGTATTCTTTTTTATTTGCATCAATAAAAGCAAAATCGAATTTTTCTTTTTCGCTTTTTATTTCTTGTCCAATCTCTTCAAGGATATTGAATGCTGAGCCAAGTTTTGGAATAATCAAATCATTTATTCCTGCGATTTTAAAGTTTTCGATTGCAACACTTTGTCTTTTATCCCAAAATTCGATGGTGGTTAGTGTTCCGCCAGTTTTTTTAAAAGCGCTACCAAGCCATATTCCGCTATAGCCATTAGATGTCCCAATTTCAATTCCTCGTTTGGCGTTCGTTGCTAAGATTTGAATATATAAAAAATTTGCCGTAATTCTATCAATATTCCAAAATTCTTTTTGTGTTTTTTCTAATTCCAAAAGAACTTCTTGTGTTTTTTCATCAAATATATTTAATTTTGGTATGTATTTTTCCATTACTTATCTACCATGATTATATGGTGTGTATCGTGATCTAATGTTCTTTTATTTGCTATTTCAGATGTTTCAAGGTTAAAATAGATAAACTTTTTGGTATCAACACCTGTTACAAAAGCAAATTTTGAATTAGGAATTTTGGTTATTTTTGTGTAAAAACCGCCATTATCTAGCCCTATTGTTTTTACAACTTCACCTTTGAGGGTATCGTATGTGTTTATGTAGCCATTTTTTGCACAAAGGATATAAATTTTATCTTCAAATAAGATGGCATCAATTGGTTTTTCGCTTAAAAGTTCTTCATCTGCAAGAGATTTGTCTTCTAGAAAATAAGCTCTGAGAATGTTTTGTGTTCTAGATATAGCATAAACTTTGTCCTCTCCTAAAACGAGTTTTGAAACATTTTTTGTGCGAGCAATTTTTTGAACAATATATTCTTCACTTGCTAAATCGAGTGTATAGATATCTTGAGTTTGAGCGTCACAAAAAGCAAGAAGATTACCATTAGTTGATAGCGCGAGCTTCTCTGGATATTGATTTAATTTAATTTCTTTTTCAAATTTACCAGAATTCATATTGACTACGTAAATTTTCTTGGCTTCTGGAGAAGAGATGTAAGCAAGGTTTTTTGTTTCGTCTAAAATTACATCTTTTGGAATATTGTCAAATTCCAAGTGTGAAATTATTCTTTCTTCTTTTAAATCGATGATATCTACGTTTTTATTTAGAAAATAAATAACTATTGCGAATTTAGAACTGTTAGAGGAAACAATTTTTGAAGGGAGACCTTGCAGCTTTAATTCGTATATTGTGTCTGATTTTGCCATATCATAAACGGCAATGAATTTTGAATTATTTTGACCTATGAAAAGTTTTTTATCTTTTAGTTCTGGAATTGGTTTAATATTTTTTTTGATAATTCTATTTTTTGCTTTTTTGTTATCAATGTCTGCCATAAAGTCTTCATCGTCAAGCGCAAGCGAGCCAGAATCTTTGCCTGGGATTATTAAATCTCCAAGAATTATTTTTAAACTTTCTGGAATTTCAAGCCCAGCAGGCACTAGCATATCTTGCGGCATAATTCCAAGACGCACTTTAAATGGTAAGTTTTCATTTTTTGTGATTGCATATGCGCCGTTTTGATTTTTAGTTGCTCTCATAAGAACAAAGTTGTTGTTAAAAATTACAACTTCTGGAAGAGATTTGAGAGTTGTTGTTTTAGGATATGTGTATTCTATTTTGATTTCATCGTTTACAATTTCTTGCACAGGATAAAGCGGGATATATAATGAACCTGATGGGAGTTCAATAACGGAGTCAAATCTTTGCTTTGCTTCAGGCAAGTTCTGTTTGATGTAATCCCATAAATCTGTTGGCAAATTTGAGGCATAAGAGCATGTTGATGTTATTAAAAGTGCCACAATGACAAAAAATGATTTTAGTAGTTTGTGCATATTATCTTCCTGCAAAAGTTGATTTTAGTTTATCTTTTAAGCTTTCCTTTTTTTCTTCTTTTTCTTCTTTTTGAATTTCAAATAGTTTTTTGTATAATTCTCTTTCTTCGCTTGAAAGCTTTGTAGGTGTATCTACAAATATTATAACATAATGATTGCCACGTCTTCCGTTTGAGCCAAGAATTGGAACACCAAGCCCTTTGAGTTCAATTCTTTCGCCAGATTGGCATCCTTCTGGAATTTTGAGTTCATAGTCGCCATCAAGTGTTTCGATTGTGATTTTATCACCAAGTGTTGCTTGGGCTTGTGAAATGTGTAGTGTTGTTTTGATATCGAATTCTTCTCTTATGAATTTTTTGGATTGCTCAACGTATAAAACTATATACAAATCGCCCGCTGGGCCTTTGTTTTTTCCAAAGCTTCCTTCGCCAGAAAGTCTCATTTTTGAGCCATTATCAACGCCTGCTGGAATTTTAACTTTAACAGTTTTTTCTTGTTTGATAAGTCCTGCGCCACGGCATTTTTTGCAATTTGCCCCAGGGTTTTTGCCTGAGCCATGGCAGGTTGGGCAAACAGTTACAGTTGTGAAGCTTCCAAGAATTGTTTGTGTGCTTTGTTGAACCTTTCCTCTTCCTTGGCAAGTTCTACAAACGGTATCTTTTGCATTTTTATCTGTTCCAGATGAACCGCATTCATCGCAATATACAAGGTGGTCAATTTTGATTTCTTTTTCTGCACCCCAAACTGCTTCTTCAAACGTAATATCTATATCAACTCTTAAATCATCTCCTCTTTGTGGTGCGTTTGCATTTGCTCTTTGAGAATAACCACCGCCAAAATCCATGCCACCACCAAAGAATGATGAGAATATTTCTGAAATATCTCCGAAACCATAATCAAAAGGACCTTGAGTGTAGCCTGCGTTGCTTAAGCCATCTTCGCCATATTGGTCATATAAAGCACGTTTATTGTCGTCCATTAAGGTCTCGTAAGCTTTTCCGAGTTCTTTGAATTTTTGTTCTGCATCTGGTTCTTTATTGACATCTGGGTGAAGTTTTCTTGCTTTTTGCCTGAAAGCTCTTTTGATATCTTCTTTTGATGCGTTTTTATCTACTTCCAGTAATTCGTAAAAATCCATTATTTATC
>JAZNJP010000185.1:0-1794 GCA_045578125.1 Candidatus Gastranaerophilales bacterium
TAAATAGGCTTTTGTCTTTAAAAAGTGGTGCGCACTTACGCATTGTTAATGAGTTGTATTTTTTTCTTTTCATCAAGCAATTTGTCATATACCCAATCAGGTACAAAGTTTTTACCCATTAAGATTGTGCCATACCCAAGAGAAGGTGCATGGAAGTCCGACCCACCAGTTACTATTAAACCATATTTTTCAGCCATTGATGAGAAATATTCAACAACTGCTGGGGAATGCTTTCTGTGGTAAGCCTCAAGCCCTCTGAGCCCATAAGACATCATTTCTTTTGTTAGTTGTTCTGAAATATCAATATCTACAGGGTGTGCAAAAACAGGAATTCCGCCTGCTTCGTAAATGATTTCAACCGCCTCATGCGGAGTTACAGTTTTTCTTTGAACATAAACAGGTGAATCGTCATTGATATATTTTGCGTATGCTTCAATTACATTTTGAGTCCCGCCAGCGCTTGTAATTGCTCTTGCAATGTGCGGACGGCCAATACTGCCGCGAGGCGCAACAAGCTTTTTAATATCTTCAAATTTTATTTTAATGCCCGCTTTTTTGTTTAAAAGCTCAATCATTTTTTTGGTTTGTTCAATACGAGCATTTTGTTGTGTTTTTAAAAGATTTTGAAAATCGCTATTGTTAATATCCATAAAATAGCCAAGAATGTGAATTTCGTAGCCTTTATATAAAGTATTAATTTCGACACCTTGTATAATTTCTAAATCTGCATTTATTGATTTTGCGTAATCTTGAGCAATTGCACAAGACAAGATGTTGTCGTGGTCAGTAAGTGCAATTACATTCATTTCTTGAGCTATTGCAGTATCTACAATTTGCTCGGGCGAGAACGCGCCATCTGAATATGTGGTGTGAATGTGTAAATCAATCTTCATTATCCTCGTCCTTATATTTTTCAAAAACTCTTTTAATGCTTATTGGGTTGTTTGTTACATCATCAAAAACAACCTCAACGCCACACAAAACAGATTCTTTTGAATCCACAACATCAAATCTTTCAGGAATTGAGGTTAAAATCCTCTTGAGAGAAATTTCATAATCCATACCAATAACGCCACCTGTGCCACCAGTGAAGCCAGCATCTGTTATGTAGGCGCAAGTGCCATTTAGAATTTTTTCATCTGCTGTTTGAACATGTGTGTGCGTTCCAAAAACTGCTTTTGCGCCAAGGCTTTGTGCGAAATAGCCCATACACTCTTTCTCTGCGGTTGCTTCAGCATGAAAATCAATTATTGTGATTTTATCTTCAAGAGAGACTTCTTTTGAAAGCGCTTGAAGCGCTTTGAATGGGCAATCAACTTGTGGCATAAAAGTTTTGCCTAAAAGATTTATAACTAAAAATTTGTCGTTAAATATTCTATAGCCAACCCCACGAACGGATTTATCGTAATTTAGTGGGCGAATAAGATAATTTGAATTATCAATATATTCGAACACATCTTTTTTATCCCAAATATGGTTTCCGCTTGTCATACAATGAATTCCACAAGCTGCAAGCTCATCATGGTTTTTTAAGGTAAGCCCAAAGCCATGGCTTGCGTTTTCCACATTTGCGATTATGAAATCATAGTTCGCTCTGTTTTTTTCTAAAAATTTTTGAACAGTCTTTCTTCCTATGCGACCAACCATGTCACCTAGAAATAAAACCTTTAATTCGGTTTTCACGAGAATTTGGGTGTCCTATTTTGCGATTTCAACTACACGAGCTTCACGAACAACTGTTACACGAACTTGTCCGGGATACTCCATTTCATCCTCAATGCGTTTAACAATATC
>JAZNJP010000186.1:0-5281 GCA_045578125.1 Candidatus Gastranaerophilales bacterium
GAAATTAAAGAAGAAATTTCTAATGTTTACAAGGTGAATGTTTGGGAAACAACAACTTCCCGCGCTTCATATTGGGAGTAATATATGGATACATTACAAGCAGGGTTAGTAGGTTTTGTTCAAGGGCTTAGCGAATTTTTACCAATTTCAAGCTCAGCGCATATTGTGTTCACATCTGCTCTATACAAACTTGCAACAGGTACGCCACTTCCCGATGTTGCAAGCAGTGAAGAAATTTTCTTTGACATTGCAGTTCATTTGGCAACTCTTTTTGCGGTATTTATTTTCTTTAGAAAAGAAATCGTTGATATTATAAAAGCATTTTTTGTGGGGTTTAAGACAAAAGATTTTAAAAACCCTGATTTTAAAATTTCAATTTATATTATAATCACAACCTTTATTACAGGTGTCATCGGGCTTTTAATCAAAGATTTTGCCGACAAACTTGTTGCAAGCCCTAAAATTGTTTCACTTTTGCTTTTGGTCACTGGTTGCGTGCTTCTTGCAAGTGAAAAATTCAAGAAAAACAATTCATTAGATTTAAGTTTAAAATCAGTTATTTTTATAGGTATCGCTCAAGGGCTTGCGGTTTTTCCAGGGCTTTCTCGCTCTGGACTTACAATTGCAACCGCTGTTTTCCAAGGGATTGAAAGAGCAAAAGCTGCAAGATTTTCATTTTTGATGTCAGCACCAGTTATAATTCTTGCGTCAATGGTCTATCCATTTTTAGAATTTGATATGAATCAAGTTGTAAACTTCAACTTTAAAGCAATAATTGTTGGTTTTATTGTTGCTTTTATAAGCGGTTATTTATGCATCAAATACTTTATGAAATTTGTTGAAAAATATTCCCTTGCTGGCTTTAGCTATTACTGCTTTATAGCTGGAATTGCAATGTTTACACTATTTTCACTCTCTGGTCGTCTATAATCTCAAGCGGTTTTTCGCCGTTGTTTGTTAATTTCTTGATGTAATCGATTGCGGTTTTATCTTTATCGAATTTATACAAAACGTGTTCTCTGTTTAAATTTAAGTCCGCATATTCTTTATTTTCATAAAGAAAAATATCAAGGATTATAGAATATTCTCTATCGCTTGGGTTATTTATATCTATTTCTTGAATACTTCCATCTTTAGATACAAACTCTAATTTTTTAAGTTCACCCGCTTGAGTTGTTTCATATCTCAAGCCAGATGGCATTAAAAGCCCTGGGCTTCCGCTTGGGTCACTTAGAGAATTGCAAGCAAATTTTAGGGCTTTTACAAGTTCTTTTTCTGTGATTTTGGTTTTCACAAGATCATTTGCATATGGTGTTGTTTCCGTTACAGCTCGTGCTGTTAATTTGCCAAGCGTTGGAACTTTTCTGATATTTGCTGCATTTATGAGTGAAATTTCAGCATCCAGCTCATGTGTCATGCTGTCTGCAATTAAATTAGACCAAGCATTTGGCGTAATTCTTCTGTTTAGTGGGTTTTCAATTGTTTTTGAAACTTGCGCCACAACTTCAGATTTTCCTAAAATCGAATCTTCGACTTGTTGAATTAAAATATTTTTTTTGTTTTCTGTTTTATAGATTTTATTATTTGCTTTTAAAATTATTCCGTTTTCATTAAATTCTATGTCGCTTGTGCCGTAAAATCTTCCATTATCTCCAGCTTGAATAATCAAAACAGGCTCCCCTGTTTTTGAGCGAACTAAGTTTTCGCCTTCCTTAACGCCTTCAATAATGTCGTGTGAGTGTCCAGATACAATAACATCAATTCCTAAAACATTTTGTGCGATATTTTTATCAACTTCATAACCAGAGTGAGAAAGAAGAATAATTTTATTTATTCCTTGTTTTTTAAGTTCATCAATTTCTTCTTGAAGGTTTTCGATGGTTTCATCGCTATCATCAACTTCAACTCCTTCAAGCATTTTTGGGTCTTTAATTGTTGTGTTGAGTTCCGTAGTTGTAAGCCCCACAATTCCATATTTAGTCCCATTTACTTCTTTTATGATTGATTTTTTTATTTTTTTATCAAGCGTTTTTTCATCTGGAATATCTAGATTTGACGAAACAAAATCAGTGTTGGTTCGGTTAATAAAATCTTCAAAACCACATGCAGCTGAATCAAACTCATGGTTTCCAACGGCTGAAGCATCTAATTTGATGCAATTGAAAAGTCCTGCGATTGTTGCATTTTTCTTAAGATCATTCCCGCAGATATTATCGCCAGCAGAAAGTTTTAACCTATCAACGCCAACGTTATCTTCTGAATCAAACTTTTTACTTGCGTTTAGAATTGAACTAATATTATCTGTTTGACCATGTAAGTCGTTAATATGGAAAATAGAGAGTTTGCTATTTGCTCTAAAAGAAATCGGACTAATCATACCCCATTAAAACACCTAAATAAAAAAAATTGCCAGAACTTTATATTTTTGTAAACTTTTCCTCTAAATAAATGATGTCTTTATTCCTTAATTATTTAAGAATATTGGTATTACACTTGGGGATAAGTAATGTCATACGAAGTCGTAGAAGATTCGTATAAAAAAATAGTAAGGCTCTCGGATAATGAACTTGCACAATTGTGGGAAACCTATTTTGCTGACAGGTCTAATAAGGCTATTCGTGACAAACTTATTGTTCAATATATTTATCTTACAAGATATGTTGTAGGCCGTATTAAAGTTAATATTCCTCAAAGTTTTTCTTATGAAGATGTTGTGTCTTATGGCGTAGAAGGTTTAATTGATGCAATTGAAAGATATGCACCAAACAAAGGCGCTAAGTTTGAAACTTATGCGTTAGTTAGAATTAAAGGCTCAATTATAGATAAAGTTCGTTCGCAAGATTTTCTTCCTCGTTCAGTAAGAAGAAAAATTAAGCAAATCCACGCAGTAACTGAAAAATTACGTCAACAACTAGGAAGAACCCCAACAACTGCTGAAATTGCTGAGTTTTTTGACACAGAACCTGATAAAATTGAAAAAATTCTAGCTCAAGATGTAAATATTAGCTCAATTTACGACAAAAAAGGCACAGCAGAAGATAGTGTTGAAATCATTGACTCCATTGCTGATGAGAAAAATCAGACACCAGATGAATTGATGGAGAAAAAAGATAGCAAAAATGAACTGGAACAAGCACTCAAAAGGCTTCCAGAACGTGAAAAAATGCTTCTTGTTCTTTACTATCAACAAAACATGACGCTTAAAGAAATTGGCGAAATTATAAATGTTTCAGAATCAAGGGTTTGCCAACTGCACTCTCAAGCAATTATGAAACTTAGAAATATTTTAAGTTCAAAAAGAACTGAAAGGCTTTCTAAATCTATAATTTAGTTTTGCAATTCTTGATTAAACTTGAGAATCTAAAACAGTTTCAACACCTGTTTCGATAGTTTTTGCAAGTCCACTATTTTCGATTTGGTCAGGAATGTTAAGTGTTGGTAGAGTAGATTCTTTAAGATTATGTTTCTTGCGATAAATTTTATCTGCAGTTTTACCTGCGATACTTGATACTACTGTTATTGCGCCACCAACAAGGAGCGCTTTCCAACCAGCAATTACTTTGCAAGTTGAATATATCATTCCGCCTACACCAAGCGCTAGCGGAATGCCAGTTGTAAGCGCAAGAGATGTTTTGTCTTCTTTTGTTTTTGCTTTACTGTTTGCAAATAGATACGCACCAAGTGGTATGCCACCAGAGAAGATAATATCTGTTGCTGCGTTTCCGCCTTTCACTTCTCTTAATTTTTCAAATAAATCTGCGCCAAAGAAATCCTTGCATTTTTTTGTGCTTTTTTCTGCATTTTTAGCTGCATATTGCATTTTGTAGTAGATATCTTTTTTGCTTAATTCGCCAGAGTCTCTAAGCCCTTCAATAATTGTTTTTATTTGCTTGTTGTTTTCTGTGGAATTATCAACGAAGCTGGCAATTTTTTCTGCATGTTCTGCGTATTCTTTTTTATACATATCATCATAAATGGAAACCTTGAACAAGTCTTTCCAATTGCCTTGTTTAATTCTAGATATTACATTTTCTCTGTATTTAGGCGAGATATCATCAAATGTTTTGTTTAAACCTGAAGCCATTTTGTCAATTTCGTCGGCATTGAAATTTTTTGCAAAATCTTCTGTATTTTGTGTGCTAAGTTTTTTAATTTCTCCAAGCCAAGAGCCTAGAGTTTTTTTAGTACCATTAATTTCAATTTCTTTTGCGAGTTTTTCTGTGTCTAGTTTACCTTTTATGTCGTCAATATTTTGTGTTAAATGTTTAAATGCTTTTTGTGGTTTTGCGCCTATTTTTTTTGCTGTTTTAATTCCTGTTTTTGTATAAAGAGCCGAAGCACCTTTGTCTAACCATCTATAAGGTGCACCAATAATTTTTCTATCTTTAATCCAAGAGCAAAAATTATCTTTTACACCTGTGAAATTTATGCCAACATTTTTTGCATATTCAAGCCCCTTAGTTAGGATCTCTTTGCGTTCTTCGTTTTTCATTCCTTTAATTTTTTGCATAATTTTTTCTTTTGCGCTTTTTGGAATGAATTTTGGAGATAGTAAAAGTGCAACAAGCGCAATGCCGCCAGCAATTCCCAATGATTTTTTAATTGAGCTGTTTCTCTTTTTCTCTTCTTGTGTTTTAACCTCTGGGTTTGTAAAAATACTTAAATTTCTGGTATCACCATAGCTGTTACCAGAAAATGCAACTTTATTTTGTGTTGGTTTGATAATGAGGTTTTGCATGCTTTTTCTTTAAAGATATATCTAAATATTTAAAAACAATTAGACACAAAAAATTGCCTTTGGTGTATAATTTATTCATAATTTTATAATGAGGTATTCATGTTTGATTATAATTGCGATTTAGCTCAGGAGTTTGGGGTTTATAGAAATGAAGAAGGGCTTGGCATTGCTTCTTATATGAGTTCTGTTAATATTTCTGCTGGTTTTCATGCGGGTGATGCCTTAAGTATTAAAAAAGCATTAGAATTTGCTCGTGATAATTCTCTTGCAATTGGGGCGCATATCGGTTTTCCTGATATTGCTGGTTTTGGAAATAGAAAAATGGAATTACCCGATGAAGAGCTCGAAGCAATTGTTTTATACCAAGTTGGAGCAATTTCAAGTTATGCTCAATCGATGGGGCTTGAAATAGAGCATGTAAGATGCCACGGTGCAATGTATGAGATGTTAAATTCAGATATTGAATTTGCGAAGAAACTTGCTTGCGCAATAAAAAAAATAAATCCTTGGCTTGTTTTAATTGTTGGGAATTACGAAACAAAA
>JAZNJP010000187.1:0-5528 GCA_045578125.1 Candidatus Gastranaerophilales bacterium
AACATTCCTTCTTTTTCAACAATTGTATATAAAAAACCTGAGCAGAAGTTCGCAAACCTTTTTACATAGCTTTCGGTCGAATATTCTGTGTCTGATTGCCAACCATTGATTGTGATTTTGCCGTTTCTTGAATCAATTGCAACAAGCACCCTTTCTTTTGGGAGTTTTGCAAGGAAATTTTCGTCTGCCGCTGTTCCGATGATGATTTTATGTGCACCTAATGAGAGCATTCTTTTTGCTTTTTCGACATCTCTTATACCGCCGCCTACTCTACATTTTGCAACTTTACAGATTTTTGCAATAAGTTCTTCGTTATCACCTTTGCCCATAGCTGCGTCAAGGTCAATTACTGCAATTTCGCCAAATCTTGAAAAATATTTTGCAAGTTCAAGAACATTTTCTTTTTCTAAAACTTTTTCGCTCCCTTGCTTTAGTTGGACTGCTTTGCCGTCCATTATGTCAATGCTTGGTATAATCATATTATTTAATCTCCTCGTCTAAAATTTTATCGAAATATTCCCAGTCAAAATTAACTCTTCTTTTCTTTTCGATAATTTCAGGTTCTTTATATGTATAAAAATCGTTTAGTTGTTCATGGTAGTCGTTGTTTTTGTATATATCTACATAAGGCAATTGCATTTCACGTGCAAGAGAGGTGACTTTATCGTCGTATGAAAGTGGAAGCACCTTAACACCCATTTTTAACCCTACAAGGCAAGCATGAAAGCGCATCGCAATAAGTCTTTCAAGTGTTGCAAATTCTTCAAGAAGTTTTTCTGGTTTTGTGTAAGATATAACTTTTGCGTTAATGTTTGGATATTTTTGTTTAAGAAGTGTATAAAACTGTCTAGAGAAAACGAAATCTTGAGAATTTTGCAAGCAAAAAATCTTAATTTCTTTGTCCGGGTAAAAATCGCCTATTGAATAAAGAAAATCAAGTGGCGAATGTTTTGTCATACCTTTACATTCTCTTAATTGTATGCCAATTGCGTTCTGTGGGTTATACTCTGGCATAGGCAAAGACCACACAGGGTCAACTACGGTTTTTGATTTAACACCCCATTGTGCGAGTAAATTTTGCGAATCTCTATCTCTAACTGTTACTAAATTTGCCATTTTTAATACTATACTTGTGAGAAGTTTTGCAAAAGCACCTTTAATTGGACCTATTCCTTGAGCAAAAATTATTACTTTTTTGCCGAGCAGTTTCGCAAGGAATATAATCCCAAGATAGTATAATAGGCTACCTGTGCTCGTTGCGTTTTGGAGCAAGCTACCCCCACCTGAAATAAGAACATCTGTATTTTTTATTGCGCTGTATATTTCGCTGAAATTTTTATATTTATAAGCATCAACATTATAAACTTTAGCAGTTTTTTGAGGGTTTGATGAAAGTGCAGATACGTGAATACCTTTCTTTTTCAAATGGTTTACAAGGAGTGAAAAAACCGCGTCATCTCCAAAATTTTCAAAGCCAATATAGCCTGAAATTAAAACATTTAAAGCTTTAACCATAAATTTCCTCGTATAATTTTTGTACTGCTTTTTTGTTAGGTATTGATTTTACTGCGCCAACTTTTTGTATTTGTAGCATTGAAAGTGCGTTTGCGTATTTGCCTGCCATATAAGGTGTCGCCCCTCTTAACATTGCAGATAAAAATGCGCCATTAAATGCTGCATCACAACCTGTTGCGTCAACAATTTCTGTTGGAATATATTCTATAAATTCACGGTTTCCGCTATGAACCACATGAATTCCCTTTTTGTATTCTTTGATGACAATTGTTGAAATTGCCAAATCGCTAATTTTTTTGATAATTTCGTCTATTGAGTCTGTTTCAAAAAGCGCATTTGCGTCTGTGTCATTTCTTAAAAATAAAATGTCTATATTATCTGCAACTGCTTCAAAAGCTTCTTTTGCTTCACCTGCTTCCCAAACATGTGGTGAATAATTTGGGTCATAGGCAGTTATAATTTTGTTTTCTTTTGCAAATGCATAAATTTCTCTAATTGTTTCAGAACAGTTAAGGGAAAGAGATTGTACAAAGCCTGTCGCATAAAATAATTTTGCTGAATTTATATAATCAAAATTAATATCTTCAAGGCTTAATTTTGAAGCAGCGGTTTTTTTTCTGTAATATTGCAAGGTGTTTTTTTCTTTTGTGCGCCCAATAAAATAAACTCCGTTTTGCCCATTATCAAGCTTAATTTGAGAAGTATCTAAACCTTCTAGCTGGAGTGCATCGAGTAAATATTCGCCAAAAGGGTCGTTGCCTATTTTTGTTATATAGCCAACACTATTATCAGATCTTAGTGCTGAAACTGCTGTGCAGAGAGTATCTCCGCCAAAAAACTTTGTGAAATTTTCGCTTATAACAAGAGAAGTGTTTGAGCTGAGCTCCACTAAACTTTCGCCGATAGTTACTATGTCCAACTTCTTTTCCATATGCCAATAGTACCATAATTAATTGAAAAACGCCAATTTTAGCATTTTGGAAGTATAATTATTTTATGAAGAAAAAAATATTGATAACAGGTGCTAATTCTGGCATTGCAAAAGAATTAATAAAATTATTAAGATGCGAAGATGATTTTGAAATTCATCTTGCAACAAGAAGTGAAATTGCCACAGAAAATTCTGACTTACCTCATTATTCTTTTGATGTTTCAGATGAAAAATCTGTTGTTGAACTTTCTTTAAAATTTGATGAGTTATATGCACTTATAAATTTTGCAGGTGTTGCAATTTCAAGCCCAATTGAGTGTATGGAAGAGGGTGTTCTGCGCGCGCAATTTGATACAAATTTCTTTGGCTTATTTAAAATATTAAAGAATTTTGCTAAAAAAATTATGCCAAAATGCGGAAGAATCATAAACATTAGCTCCATGGCGTCTTTTGGCATTTTCCCCTTCATATCACCATATTGTTCATCTAAAGCTGCGGGCGATGTTATTTTAAACTTATTTTCTGTTGAAACAGGAATTAAAACTGTTTCAATTAAACCTGGGGTAATCAAAACTCCTTTTTGGTCAAGTTCTATAAAATTAAACGAAGATAATTTTAAAAATTTTGTTGGCGAATATAAAAAAACTGGCGAATTTTTAATTGAAAATGCTAAAAAAAATGAAATTTCAGGGCTTGAGCCAATGCTTGTTGCAAAGGTTATTCTAAAATCACTAAAAGCAAAAGAACCTAAAGCTTCATACACTGTTGGTCGAGATGCAAAAATTGCCCAAATCACAAAATTTATGCCTCAAACATTGCTTAATAAAATCATAAGATTTTTCTTGTTGGCTCGTGTTAATAAATAAAATTTCAAATGTAAACTTTTGTAAAAAAGTATATATATTTGGCATGAAGTATATATATTTTGTTTTTATTTATTTAAGAGTAAACTTTCGAGGTCGAAAATGATTGCAGGAAACATGTTGAATTTATTAGCATTAATTGCCCAAAGGAATTCTAAGAACGGGTTCTTAATGGATATAAGCGAAACTTTAAGACGTATGCAAGATGCTGCAGCTAATGCGCTTCAGCTTTTACAAAATCAACAAGACATTGAAAATCAACAAATAGAATTAGATATGGAAGCACTGGATGAAAGTGCGGACGATTATACCCAGAAATATCAAGAGCTTTTAACAGAACAACAAAAATTAACGCAAAAACAAACAAGAGAAGCACAAAGACTTCAGGACGAATGGGACAGAAAAGAAAGACCATACGAGCTTCTTCAAGAACAAGTTGAAACCGAGGTTGAAGCAATATCTGCTGACATTGATGGTATGCGCGATATTACAAAAGAAAATGCTCAAACCGAATTTAGTATGATGCAATCTTAAGGTTAAACCTAGTTAAAAAATTCAAACCCAACACGAATTATTGCAATTAAAAGAATTAAAACCATTAAGTTTTCGATAATTCTTGAGCTTAGTTTTTTGGAGATTTTAACACCAATTTTAGCGCCAATAACGCTTGCTAAAAGTGCTGCTGGTATCACAGAAAATACTACTGCTCCTGCGCAAACTTTTCCAAGAAAGGCGAATAAAGCGTGAAGCGCCACAATTAGTGTGATTGTAGGTAAAAGTTCTTTTGTTGTTTCTTTTCTAAAGCATTTTAAAACTGTTGCAAACAAGACAGCTCCACCTATCCCAATTGCTGCACTGATTGCTCCTATAAAACCAAAAAGCAGGTATAGAATCCCATTGTTTTTAAATTCAAAATGGACTTCGTGTTTCATTAAATAAATTGACAGAAAACAAACTAAAATATAAATCACAAAAATTGGTTTAATTGGCGCATATGATGTTGCATATGCACTGATTAAAGTTCCTATTATTACTGCGATAGAAGCGCTTATTACAAACTTTTTTTCTAAAAATTTTTCTTTTCTTCTGTAAAAAAGGCCAGACCAGCTATTTAGGAAAACGCAAGTAGAGCTAATTGCTATAATTTGATGTGGCCCAAAGTGTGTTATTCCAAAAAATGGCAAAATTATCATAAAAGCTGGGATTATGATGAGTCCGCCACCAATTCCTAAAAGTCCTGTAAAAATTCCTGAAATGGTACAGATTGTTAAAATTGCGAGTTGTTCCATAGAAAAATTATATGCTAAAATTAATTCGTATGCAAAAAAAGAACGAAATACATATAGCGTTTGCTCATAATGATAATTACACTGAACATGCTGTCGTTGCAATTACAAGTATTTGCGAAACGACGAGAGATGAAAGCCTTGTTTTCCATATTTTAGATGGCGGACTTAGTGAAAATTCAAAAAGAAGTATTATTCAAATTGCACAATTTTATAAAAATGCCAAAATTGAATTTAATAAAATTGATGACACGATTTTAAAAAAATATAAATTATCTGGCTATCCAGAGCGCACATTTTGGTCTGTCCTTGTTCCTCAAGTGCGTGAAATAAAAAATCTTGAAAGAGTTATCTATCTTGAATCTGATATTGTTGCCAAACAAAGTCTAAAACCATTATGGGATATGGATTTCGAAGATAATTATGTGCTTGCTGTCGAAGATGCTCAAAGCAAAAAATATTCAAGAAAATACTTAGATAAAAAATCTAAATATTTTAACACAGGCTTAATGGTTATTAATTGCAGAAAATGGAATGAAGAAAACATTTCGGAACGTGCTGTGTATATGGCGCTTAAAAATTCAAAAAAACATGCAAGATATGATAAAATTGCGCTGAATAAATTATTTATCCAAAAAGTTAAATTTCTTGATTTAAAGTGGAATTTGCAGTATTCCCCTTTTAATATTTGGGTGGAATATGAAAACATTGAAGAATATAAAAATGCGATAAAAAATCCTGCTATAATACATTTTTTGGGTGCGTATAAGCCTTGGCTTCGTGGTTTCGGTTGCTATAATCCAAAACAAGAAGATTATTTAAGAGCACACAAACTTACAGAATTTAGAAAAGATTCATATGCTCTATGGCTCCGTGAAGATAAAGCCTTGAGACATTTAGGGTTTATACATCTTTTTGTGCGCCATCCGTTAT
>JAZNJP010000188.1:0-3674 GCA_045578125.1 Candidatus Gastranaerophilales bacterium
ATGCCCCACCTTTTGGTGGGGCATATTTATATGCTCTAATGGCTAATATCTAATTTTTTTTAAAAATCATATATTGTTTTTATGAAAAATGCACTGTTTTTTATCTTTCTTATTTTTTTATTTTGCGCAGGTTGTAAAACAGATGAAAACAAAATAATAAAACCTGTCGAAACATATAAAGTTGAATATGAAAGCCCTGAAGAAGAAAAAGTTTTCTCGGGTGTTGTGCATTCTGAATATAATTCAGGTTTAGCATTTCAAGCTGAAGGAGAAATTAAAAAAATAAATGTTTCAGAAGGTGATATAGTTAGCCGTGGGCAGGTTTTGGCAGAGCTTGATAATTCTTTGTATTTAATAGAAGAGTTGGACGCAAGTGTAAAATATAGCGATGCAAAAGTTAGATATCAAAATGCAAAAAATTACTATAATAGAATTGATAAATTACACAAAGCTGGCGGAGTTTCAAAATCGAATTGGGAAAGGGCGTATACCGATATGCGCTCATCATTTTATGAAATTGAGTCTGCAAAAAAGAAATTGGAATTTTATAAGAAAAAAGCTGACTATACAAAACTTAGAGCGCCTTATGACGGAATTGTTGTAAAAAAAATTTTAACAGTTGGAGATTATGCTTCGCAAGGTGAAAAAATTTTTGATTTTCAGTCTTCAAAACACCCTGAAATTGCCCTTATTATTCCGCAAAATTATATAAATGATTTCTATGTTGGACAAGTTGGTGCAGTAACTTTTGATTTTGATGAAAATTTAAAAATTGAGGGTCATGTTAAAAGTCTTTCTCCCTCAAGTTTGAATTCTTCTGGTTATTACCTTAAGTTTTCATTAAATAAAAACGATTACAGGATTAAAGATGGAATGAGTGCTTTTGTTAGTTTCCCTTTGTCAGAGAACAAAAAGGGTGCACTGTATATTCCTCTTGCTTCTTGTTTGAGCGACGGCAAAGGCGTTTTTGTTTATAGAATTTTAAAGAAAAAGAATAATTATTTTGCCTCTAAAACATATATCCAAACATCGCTTCTAAAATCAGGGAAAATTGCAGTAACACAAGGTTTATCAGAGGGTGATATTATTGCTTTGAGGGGTGTTTCTCAAATTCAAGACAATATGAAAGTTTTACCAGATGGTATTTTTCAATGATAAAATTTTTTCTTAAAAACGAACTTTTTGCTTATATTATTTCTGCTCTTTTGTTTTTTGGTGGAGTTTTTGCATATTTTAATCTTCCGCGCGATGAAGACCCTGGGTTCAAAATTAGAACCGCTGTGGTTACAACTGAATATAGAGGGGCTAAACCCAGTCTTGTTGATGAATATTTAACTCAAATTATTGAAGATGAACTAAGAACAATTCCCGAGCTTGAACACGTGCGCTCTAAATCAAGATTTGGTTTGAGTACTATATATATTGATGTTTTTGAAAATTATAAAGAACTTCAACCAATATGGGATAAAGCAAGACGAAGAATAGAGAAAATTTTGCCCACGCTTCCTGATGGCGTAAAGCCATATCTTAACGATGAGTTTGGTGATGTTTTTGGTATTTTGGTAGCGCTTTGGGGAAGGGATTATAAATATTCAGAACTCAAAGAGATTGCGGATAATTTACGGCTTGAATTTTTAAGATTAGATGAAGTTGCAAAAGTTGATTTATTTGGGCTTAAAGAACAGGCAATTTATATTGAATTTGACAGAGCAACTCTTAAAAAATATAAAATTACACCTGAATTTTTAGCGAATTATCTTGTCTCGTATAATATTATTTACTCTTCTGGAAGCATTACCTCTCAGGATAAGAAGATAAGAATTTTATTTAATGAAAATTTTAAAAATATTGACGACATTAAACAAATTAAAATTCCTCTTGATAATGTCGTTTTGACATTGGGGGATGTATTCAAAATTGAGGAAAAATACATTGAACCTCCTACCAATTTTGTTTTCAGAAATAGAGATGAGGCAATTGTTTTTGCAATTTCTCTAAAAGATAATGGTAATATTTTTAAACTTGAGCAACAAGTTCAAACTTTGCTCGATATGGTGAATAAAAAATATCCCATAGGATTGAATTTATCTGTTGTTGCAAATCAGCCAGATTATGTAAAGTATTTAACTGAAAAATTTACTTCTTCTCTTTTTCAAAGTATTGCAATAGTTGTCTTTTTGATTTTACTTTTTCTTGGGATAAGAATTGGCTTAATTGTTGGCTTTATTATTCCATTAGCTGTTTTTGCTACATTTTTTATAATGTCAAAAATTGGGGTTGGTTTAGAAAAAATTTCTCTTAGTGCACTTATCATATCTCTTGGGATTTTGGTTGATAATTCAATTGTTATATCAGAAGGGTTTTTGAAACGGCTTGCTACATTAAATAACGAAACTCGAAAAACAATGAAAGCCATTTCTTTTGCAGTGACTAGTGAATTTTTCTATCCTCTTTTAGTTTCAACAACCATCACAGTTTCAGCATTTCTTCCTATATTTCTTGCAAAAAGTACGGTTAGTGAATACACATCAAGTATGCTAAAGGTGGTTGCGCTTGCGCTATATTTTTCTTTGTTTTTTTCTGTAGCTATTCTTCCGCATTTGATTATAAGATTTTACAAAAAAGACAACTGCGAGCGAGCAAAGCGAGCGAGCTTTAAAAACAAAAAGTTCAAAATTGAAAAATATTTTCTGCCTTATCTAAAATACGCTGTGCATAATCCTAAAAATATTTTTAGGATTGCAATTGCTTTTTTCTTGTTTTCTTTTGTTTGCTTTAATTTTGTCCCTAAAATATTTTTTCCAGATTCAGACCGCCCTATGTTCGAAGTTAAAATTATGCTTGAAAATGGTGTTGATATTTACCAAACGCGAGATGTTGTTTTAAAGGTTCAAAAACATTTGGAAACTATTTCTGGAATTAAAGAAACATCGAGTTATGTTGGGCAAGGTTCGCCAAGATACGTTTTAAGTGCAACGCCCGAGAACCCTAAATCAAATTATGCTTTAATGATTGTAAATGTTGATAATTATCGCACCTTAGATAAAACCATTAAAAATGTGCAAGATTTTTGTGATAAAACATTTGATAATGCAGACATAATTGTTCGCAAAGTGCCAATTGGTCCTCCTTACGACGCTCCTGTCGAGATTAGGATTATGGGTTACGAAGTGCCCGAGATTATGCGCTTAAAAGAACAAGTTGCAAATATTTTGCGCTCTGTTAAATATGTAACTCTAGTTGAAGATGACTGGGGAGATAAAATCCCAGATTTAGAAATTGATATAAATCATTTTGAATTAGCTCGGCTTAATTCTTCGCCTTATGAACTTGGCGTTGCGCTAGAAAGCTATATTGATGGTGTTCGAGTAGATAATTTTAGAAGAAAAAAAGATAATATTTCACTTCTTTTTGCGCTGGATAGTAAATATCCACTTCAAATTTCAGATATTGATACTTTTGATTTTTACTCTGCCAAAATAAAAGATTCCATTCCTGCTTCTCAAGTTATGAAGATCAAACCTATTTTTAATTATCCGGAAATAATTAGGCGTGACGGGCTTTATGCGCTTACAGTTAAAGCTTATATAAATAAAAATAAAACAACCGCACATTCTGTGTTGACAGAAGTTGCGCCGAAAATTAATAAGCTTAACTTTAAACAGGGATATTTT
>JAZNJP010000189.1:0-2352 GCA_045578125.1 Candidatus Gastranaerophilales bacterium
TATACAGGTTTACCGTAAAATAAAACAGCAATATATAGTGGTAGATTGTGGGTACTTTTGGACTCGGGACTACCAAAATTTTTATTATTTAATAGAAAATGGCATTACAAAATAGTGCCATTTTTTATAAGAACTTAATCAACAAAAAAGACTCCAATGCTAAATCGGAGCCTTTTTGTAAATTTTAATTACATTGATTTTTCGTCTTGCGCTTGCATTTCTTTTTCAATCTTTTTGGAAAGTTTTAAACGACCTTCGTACATACCAGCCACCTTCGGTACATCGTCATAGTGCGAATCAGCAATCTTTTCCACATCAGCAATTAAATTTGCACTATCAAAACCCATTTGCGAACAAATGTCATATAAAACATTTCCGACAAATTTTCCTTCTTTTGCCAAAGATGCAATTTTCTTTTCAAAAGTATCAAGCAACAAAATTGCACCATCTTTTGGAAGCTTTCGTTGGCGACTGGCAACATCCATTTGTAAACAATCATTATTACCTTTTTGGAAAGGCATTAAATCACTTGCTTCCAAATCAACATCAAGGATTTCCCCATTTTTAAATTTTTTATATACTTCTGCTTTCAGTGGCGTCAAACAAATATACGCTTCTAATTTTCCTGTTTCCTTGTTAGCAATTGCTGCTGGATACATATCAGGACTAGCATTCAACCATTCTTCCATATCAGAAATTTCAGCATAACCATCTTCGCCTAATTCTTGGTACGCAGCCTTGTCAATCTCTTGAATTTGTGGCAAGTGTTCCTTTGTCACATTGACAGCCACATAATTATTTTTTGCACCTGGTTTTAAATAATCCTCACGCATACGCGCAAGTAATTTTGCACGGCGTTCCAATTTAATTTCTTCTTTATTTTCCATATTGCTAGTATACCTTAAAGTTGTTATACTTGCAATATGATTACTTTTGAAACCGTTACCAAGAAAAATTTAGAACAAGCTATTACTGTTCAAAACCAAATTTTTGCCAACCAGGGTGGCTATGATAACGGAATTGTTGACTTGCTTAAAGGTGTATCTAATAAACCCGATAAAGACTTTCATTTTATTGAACATTACCTAGCCAAAGACGGCGACCAAATTGTCGGTTGTAGCGGTTTATATTCGTACCATAATAATCCACAAGAAGCCTGGCTTTCGTGGTTTGGCGTTCTTCCTGCGGTACGTAAAAACGGCTATGGTCAACAAATTTTAAACGCATCAAAAGAACTTGCCAAACAAAAAGGTTTTACCGCCTTAAGATTATATACATCAGGAAAACTCTATCCTAAAGCATGCAAATTATATGAAAAAACCGGCTTTACCGGCGAAAAATATACGAAAGAAATACCCTTAAATTTGTTAGGTGTACAAGAAAGAATTTATTCTATCAGCCTTACCGAAAATCCCGTTAAACCATGGAATAATCAACGATTACACATTGTCCGCCAAGAACTTTTTAACAGCATGATGCTTACCCAAAAGAAGAAAGACCGCCTGCTTGCAGAAGTTTTAAACGAAAAAGATTAACTAAAATCCAACTGGTTTAATACTATTATCAATGGTTAAAAACTCACAGTTTTTTAATTTATATTGACTAAAATCATTGTCTTGCGGAAGCCCATAAAAATATACTTGTGACCACATCGCTGTACCAGCGTGTGTAACCACTAAAATATTTTGGTGCGAATACTTGGTTAAAACTTCATTCCAAAATGAATCTAAACGCTTTTGTAAAACTGGCAAAGTTTCAATATTAAAACGATTTTCGTTTGGGTCATTAAAATTCACACCTTGTTCGCGCCAATCTGTTCGCCCCGACAACTCACCATTACTGCGTTCAATGATACGGTCGTCAACAATGATTTCGCCTTTGTAAATTGTTTCTGCGGTTTTGATTGCTCTCTGCAAAGGACTGGCAAAACAAATATCAAATTTAACATCTGCCAATTTTTGAGCAAGTTCTTCGGCTTGCCGCAATCCGGTTTCGTTTAATTCAATATCCGCCCAACCTTGACATTTACCTAATAAATTCCAATCCGTTTGCCCGTGCCGAACAATGTAAATCATTTTTTCTCCTTTTGCTTAAACTTTAAAAATTTATCGGACAAGTGTTTGTCCCCTTTAATAAAGACTTTAACAACTCAAAATAAGGTTGGTCAACAAATTTTTTTTGCTTGACCAAAACGTCAATTTCTTCCCAAGTCGCCCATTTCACATCCACAACTTCTTCGGGGTTCATCACAATATTGCTTAATTTCACATCAGCATGAATAACAAAAACATCCACGAAATCTTTTGGACGCTTAAACGATAATACCCATTGAATTTGCTTCGTGTTAAAAAT
>JAZNJP010000190.1:0-7867 GCA_045578125.1 Candidatus Gastranaerophilales bacterium
TAGGAAAAATATGTTAAAGAAAATTTTAACTTTTTTAATATGCATCAATATAGCTTATTCGCCTGCTTGTTGCATGATTAATGACGATTTTGCACAAAAAACTCTTGCAAAAAATTTAAATATTAAAAAAATAGAAACACCAAGCATAGAAGACAATTTTGTACAAAACAGCTTAAATAAAACCTATCATATAAAATCTGTTAAATATACAAACATAGAAGATAAATTTGCTCAAAATAATGCAAATAAAAATATTTACTCTAGGCCAAAAGTCATTTTTGAAGAACCGATTATTGAAACATCAAACAAAATTACAAAAGAAAAAAAGACTGTAATTATCACAGATAAAAACACAATACCTGTTAAAATCCGCATCAAAAAACACTTTTCAACAAAACACAAAGTTGACGAAGGGGATTACATAGAATTTGAAACACTAAGCGAGATTAAAATCAAAGATAAGATTTACCCTTGTGGCACAACCGTTCTGGCACGAATTGAAACCATTTCGCAAAATAAAATATGGGGCGTGCCTTCAGATTTAGTCATAGGAAATTTTACAATTGATGGAAAACCACTTCAAGGCGAAATAAATAAAATAGGGGCAAACCGCTCTCTATGGCTTTACCCTACAATTTATATGACAACGTTTTTCTTTGGGATTGGGCTATTTTTAATCCCAATCAGAGGTGGCCATGCAAAAATTAACCCAACTCAAACATATATCCTGCATCACGCAAATTAATAAATTATTTTTTAAAAAAGAAAAATATGTTAATATAACCCTATGTCAACAATTATATTATTCTGTGCAATAGTGATATTCTCTTGCATTGTCACAAACAAATTTTCAAGCAAACTTGGCATGCCATCTTTGGTGTTTTTCATGTTTTTGGGAGTGCTTTTTGGGTGTGATGGAATATTTAAAATATCTTTTGACGATTATGATTTAACCGCTAAATTATGCTCAATTGGGCTATTGTTTATTATTTTCTATGGTGGCTTTTGCACAAAGAAAATTAACGACAAAAAAGTTAATGCGCAAGCAATTTTATTGTCTTCCTTGGGCACAATTTTAACAGCAGCATTTTGCACTGTCTTTTGTCATTTTGTTTTAGGGCTTGCATTTGTCGAAAGTTTTTTGGTTGGCGCAGTTATAAGTTCAACCGATGCCGCTTCAGTTTTTTCAATTTTGCGCTCAAGAAGGCTCAATTTAAAATACAACACTGCTTCTATTTTGGAAATGGAAAGTGGTAGTAATGATCCATTTGCATACATTTTAACAATAGTTGGAATAACTATTTTGCATGGCTCAAATACAAGCGCAACCATTCTGCTTCTTTTCAAACAAGTAATTTTTGGGGTGCTATTTGGAGTTTTAATTGCATATGGTGCACTATTCTTGCTTAAAAAAACAAAAATTTTAACAAAAGGCACAGATACAATTTTCATTGTGGCGGTTGCACTTCTTTCATATTCTCTAACCGATATATTGCAAGGAAATGGCTATTTAAGCGTATATATTACTGGGATTATATTGGGAAATAGCGAAATTAAAAACAAATTAAGCTTAATGCACTTTTTTGATGGTATAACAGCTCTTTCACAAGTCATTATATTCTTTTTGATTGGGTTTTTATCCTTCCCACATAAAATTCCAGAGATTTTAGTTCCAGCCATACTAATCACTATATTTTTAACATTTATTGCAAGGCCATTAGCAGTGCTAATTACGCTGGCGCCATTTAAAATTAAATGGAACCAATTTTTATTTATTTCAAGCGCAGGATTAAGAGGTGCCGCTTCGATCGTATTTGCAATATTGGTTGTTTCTGAAAGTGTTAGCTTAGCAAACGATTTGTTCCACATTGTATTTGTTGTCGCATTATTATCGGTATCATTGCAGGGTTCGCTTCTTCCATGGATTGCTAAAAAAGTTGATATGATTGATAGATTTAGCGATGTTAGAAAAACTTTTAACGACTTTCAACAAGAATCGGCTATTTCTTTAAATAAAATAATTATTCAAGAAACACACCCTTGGGTGGGGCAAAATCTTAAAGACATAAAGTTTGACGGAAAAGCTTTAATTTTGGCGATTACAAGAAGTGGCAAAAAGATTGTGCCAAAAGGAAATACCAAAATTCTAGAAAACGACGAGGTGCTCATCGGCTCAACACACACAGAATCCGATATTGATATTAATTTATACGAAACACATATTGATAAAAAACATGAATGGCTGGATTTAAAATTAAGAGAAATTAATCTTCCAGAATCTCATTTAATTGCCCTTATCAAACGAGGCGAAAAGTACTTTGTGCCTAATGGTTCAACAAAAATAAAATTAGAAGATACGATTATTTTTTATAGTATTTAATTCAATATAATAAACTTTTTTATCGTATAATTACTATATGAAAAAATTGTTTGGCATAGTTATTTTATTTTTTGCCCTAGCTTTATCAGTGCTTTTAGGGTCAAATGCCAATCAAATAGAAACAATCCAAGCAACTGGTTGTATTCAAAGTGTTTCAAAAGAAAATGTTGTTCTTGTTTCAAATAATATTCTAGATAACAAAACCCCGATATACAAAGGGAAAAAAAGCAAAAATTTCATTAATTTGCCCCCACTTATTCTATCTTACAACGCCATAAATAGCCTCCATGGCGCAGATAGAGTAGAATATAGCGATTACTTCATTCAAAATCGCAAAATCGAAAAACAAAAAAATCACCAAATCCGTGCTCCTTAAGCTTTATCTATAAATTTTATAGATAATCAGATTTAATAAGGAGAAATAGTGATGGACATGACGCTACTAAAAGAAGGCGCTATCATTATGGCAATTGGCTTGGGAACTGTGTTTGTTTTCCTTGTTGTAATGATTTATGCAATGCAAATAAACTCAAAAGTTCTAGCTTTTATTGGCAAATATTTTCCAGAAGAAATTCCAGAAACAAAAACTGCAAAGAAAAAACCTGTAAGCAATAAAGATAAAATTGCAGCGGCAATTGCAGCAGCTATTCACAATTCAAGAAAAGTTTAAGGAGAGAATATGGAAAATAATGGCGCACCGCAACAAAGCGGTGATAAAGGGCCACTGTGGGCAATTTTACTTACATTGGGTATGTTAATTGCCATGTTGGTGCTCAAATATTTTATTGGCTAAAAAGAAAGGTAAATAAAAATGGATTTTATACATGCGAATGCAGTAACAATATCAGGATTAATCCTACTTATTGTATATATATTTATCGCTTTAGAAAAAATTCCTAAAGTGACCGTTGCACTAATTGGTGCAGGACTAACTCTTTTGTTGGGTTTGGTTAGTCAAAATAAAGTTGTGAACGATGCATTGAACCCACATTATTTTGCTAACTTCGTTGACTTTAATGTAATATTTTTACTTGTTTCAATGATGATATTAGTTCTTATTGCAACAAAAAGCGGTGTTTTCACTTGGCTTGCAAATGAACTTTTAAAATTAACCAAAGGTAGCCCAATTAAAATTCTTTTTGCATTAGGTTTATTTACGGCGTTTGTTAGTGCATTTTTGGATAACGTAACAACTGTAATTTTAGTTATGCCAATTACTTTTGCAATTGCAAAACAATTGAATATTAACCCTATTCCAATTTTGATAACAGAAATTATGGCATCAAACATAGGTGGCACATCAACTCTCATTGGCGACCCGCCAAACATTATCATAGGTTCTGCTGCGGGTTTTTCATTCATGAATTTCGTTGTAGAGCTCGCCCCTGTTGTTGCAATAATTTTGCTTGTTGTGCTTGGATTTTTTGCACTTGTGTTTAGAAAAGACTTAGTTGCAACTGAAGAAAACATGAAAAAAGTGGCAAGCATTGATAACTCTAAAACAATTACAAACAAAAAACATATGATTCGTTCTATGAGTGTTTTAGGGCTTGTAATTGCAGGCTTTATGCTCCACGACATCATTCATATTGACACATATGTTATCGCTATGATTGGCGCTTGCATTTTGATGTTATTTGAAAAACCAACTGAACTTTTAGAAAAAATTGAATGGAATACAATTTTCTTCTTCATTGGTTTGTTTATTATCATCGGTGGACTTGAAGCTTCTGGCGGCATTAAACTTATGGCAGATTGGCTGCTAAAAGTTACAAGCGGAAGCCAAGAAGCAACATCAATGGTAATTCTTTGGGGCTCAGGTATAATTTCAGGCATAATTGATAACATTCCATACACGGCAACAATGTCACCTATGCTTGTAGAAGTTCAAAAAACAATGGGCGCAGAATATACATATCCACTTTGGTGGGCACTATCTCTTGGAGCTTGCCTTGGCGGAAATATGACAATAATAGGAGCTGCGGCAAATGTTATTGTTTCAGAAAACGCAGCTAAAGAAGGTTACCCGATTGGTTTTATGCAATTTATGAAATACGGCGTGCCAGTTGTGTTAATTTCTTTAATCATAAGCACGGTTTATATTTATTTCAGGTTTTTAAATTAACTTGAAAACATATAAGCAAAAGACCTCTCAAAAGGAGGTCTTTTTATATTGATTAAAACATATTTCACATAGCAAAGATATCTTGTGTTCTTATTACAATTTTATTTGTTTTGTAACAAAGATTTAAAATATAAAAGAAACTGCGCACTTTTTAGAAGGTAGGTGCTTTCTAATATATGGAAGTGCGAAAGTAAAATATGTTATCAAGAATTGATAATTCACCAAAATTCAAAATACATACACCCCAAAAAGCAAGCCCTGGAAGAGGCGATGGTTTGGCTTGCGCAACTTCGCCAATTTTATATGACACATTTAACTTCAGCAACAAAGAAAAAAATAAGGTCAATTTCGAGGGAAGAGAAATATTTGAAAAGTTTTCAAACAGACAAAGGGCAAAAGAAATTATAAAAGATGAAAATTTGCCAGATTTGAAACTTGGCGCAGAAATTAACAGAGGAAACGAAGCTGTTGTTTATGGCGTTAAAAATAATCCCGAGTGGGTTGTCAGGGTGGAGCACAAAAGCAAAGCCGATTTATCGGAATTAGGAAATTGCGATTTAGAAGACAATCCAAATATTATTACTTCAACAAAAACTGGCGAATGCCAAATATTAAAAAAACTCAACGGAGAACCTCTTTACGGAAAAAATTGGAAAATAGGTTCAAAAATAAGTTCAATTAGATACTTTCAAGAAATAAAAAAAATTAAAGAAATTCCCGACGAAGCTTTTGCAAAATATTGCAGAGATGTTATGAAACTTAGAAAAAATAGCATAGAAATTGACACCATAAACCCAAATAATATTTTATATGACAAAGAAAAAAAAGAATTTAATCTTGTTGATACTAAAAAGAAAATTGGAGTCCGCGAAAAACTCTATATTCAAGATTTTTATCCTTTTATAGACGCTAAAAGACTACCAACACTATATAAACACAGTGGAGATTTAGCACGTTATGCTATTGGGAAAAGTATTAGAGAATTTTTAGATAGAATGGTAAGGATTGCAAAACAAGAAGGTTATGAGATAAAAGTTGAAGACATTAACCGCCATTGGGTACAAGATTTTGTAACTTACCTATATCACGATGACCAAAGGATGTTGTTTCAATATATGACATAAATGTCAAAACTACTTACAAAGACAATTTTTACAGATAAAAATTTTAACAAGCACATAAGGAAAATATATTATGCAAATTTCAAATCATTTATGTAAATTCGAAACAAAAAATAATTATTCGAACACCAACAAAGTAAAACTTGCGCAGGAGATGAACTGTTCTAATGCACAAAGCACAGGGCAAATATCATATCCCAAGAATTATTACCTCTCATTTTGTGGTGGCAAAAGCCTAGATTTGGAAAAAACTTATGGTCAAATTAAACAATTCTCAAATTTCCCACCAAATGTCGAAGAAAAAGTTCAAGAGGTTATTCAAACCTCAAACCCTGAAAATTTAACTCTTGTTGATATTCATAAAGAAAATTATGCAGACCTTATGGCTTGTGATAATTTAGAAGAATTAAAATTCTTCTTCCCCGAATTTAAAGATGTGCTTGGGGCAAATGAGGTTGATTACCCTGCGAATTCTTTTATTGATAAATTTGAAAATGGCTTATTTAAAGATGAAAATGGTGAATATATTTTAAACCCTAAGAAAGATTTAACTCTGCAATTGGTTCAAATGTATTATGGCGATTGCCTCTCGCTCACCGATTTAGAAAAACTACTTGGAACATCACCATATGCCGTGATGAAAAAATTAAATATTCCAATTTTAGATAAAACTTATGGGCAATATTTAAAATTATCAGACACTGAAAAAAATGCAGCAATTACAAATGCAATCTCAAGAAACAACAAAGATAAAGCAGTTTCAGATGCGACAAAAGCAAAAATTTCATCAGGATTGAAAAAATATTATGACGAAAACCCAGATGTAGTTTTCAATAGAACCGCGGCACATATAAACAAATTAAATGACCCAATAAAATCTGCAACATTTGCACAAGTGCTAGAGCGAGCTTGGGGGTATCACGAAGCAAAGTCTGTCAAAAAGGCTTTGTCGAAATTTATGAAGAAAAAAGAATTAACACCTCAGGAATTTTTAGAAATGACAAATAGCACCGAAAAAAATCCTCTAAAAGAATTTTGGAACAGAAGCCCATGGGCAAAAGAAAAATTCTCTGCTTGCATGGAAAAATCTTGGAAAAGACAAAAAGAGCTTGAGAAATACGGCTATGTAACAGAACCTGTTTGCTCAGTTAGATATTTACCAATCCAATTAAAGGAAGAATTCACAAAAGCAGACTCGACCTTTGGAGAATTATTTTTCGACAGGCAACAATATGCAATCTACAACACAATTCCTGTAACCATTCCAAAAAATGAAGAATTAGAGAAAAAATCTTTGAGTGTATATAACCAAATTATTACCAATAATAAAGATACCGATGATAAATGCGACATTGCACAAGTTATTGGATGTTTGCAATTTTATAACGAAGCAATAAAAAGCGTAGATTCTGCAACGGCAAGAGCAATGACAAAGATAGTACATGCATATCTAACAACCGAACTCGATACGTTTACAATGTTCAAAGAATTAGTTAAAATTCCAAGATGCCCAAGCAAATTAAAAGAAAAGATTTCTATATACATTGATGAAACATGGAAAGAGATTGAAAAAGGCAACCAAGATAAAATAGATAGAATAAGTGTAAGCACAATGGACAACATGAAAAAATATTTAAGTGATGACGAAGTAGCGATGCTAGGTCTCACATTAAACGCAAACGCCTTAAGAAAAATAAAAGAAAGTATGGAAAGTGACATCTAAAACAAAGTGTCAAATAAATGCAAACTAAAAAACCACCCTTGCTGGGTGGTTTTAAATGGTGGCGCGTCTCGGAATCGAACCAAGGACACGGGGATTTTCAGTCCCCTGCTCTACCAACTGAGCTAACGCGCCAAGTAAGCTTCGCTACCAAATAATAATACCAATTCAAGGCTATAAGTCAATATTAAATTAACAAATTTGCAAACTTTTTGTTTAAAGTATAGAATTTATTTATGAGTCAACTTCTAAAATCCTTGTCGCACTATATAAATGAACCACTTTTAACATACGATATGGTGGCAAACACGCTTTATCAAAACAAGGCATTTATTGACACATTTTATTATTTTAAACCCGCAAATTGGGAACAAGAAATTAAAAAACTTGAATATAAGTTGCATATCGAGCTTTGCATGCTTGAAACTGAACAGCTAAGAACCTATAGCCCAATTAGAGCCGCAATAAATTCTAAAAAAGATTTCTCATGTGCCATTGTTTAAGTCGGATCGTAGCCATGT